>JACNFV010000200.1 GCA_014384445.1 Candidatus Nitrosopumilus sp.
AAATCGAATCTCGAATTCCCTTTATTAAACCCTATTAGTTATCGTTAACCATCTAAAATATTTTTGTTAACCATCATTACTAAACTTATGATTATTTTAGCAGATCTGAAATCATATTCCAAATGGTAATCGATCCTATAATCATACCTATGACTCCTACACCTATAGCAAATAACAAGAAATTTTTCCTTTCTGCCATGTTATGATAAATTTTGAGCATTGATTATTGCTAGTGTTCCAAGTAATGCCTCCTCAAGACGTACTGTTTCCGTTGCTTGATTTGGGAAAAAATTTAAAGATTTAGCATTTTGTACTTTATTCATTTTCCCACCAATAATTTCATGAACTCCTTTTTCAGGAGATCCAAATACCACTAATGTTGGGTCATCTGATTTTGTATATTTCTCCAATTGTTCTTTTGTTACAGTTTTACCTTTTCTAGATGTGATAATTACATTGCCTTTCCATTCTGATAACAATGAAAATAAATTGGATCTTTCTTTAACTTCATATCCCCAATATTTTTCAGATCCTACATTGTCTATTTCTTTTACCGATAATCTTGGATACCCTTCTTTGAATTGAATTGTTATTCTTTTACCTGTAGGCGTTTTACCATAAAATTGAATTAGTTGATTAATTCCAACATCTACAAATTTTTTCCCCTTCACACTAACTATGATTCCTTCTCTTATGTCACCTGCAGCTATTTTTTTTGCATTTGTTGGTGTATTGTGACTTGGAATTTTCAAAGGATGTAACACTCCTGCAAATTTAAGATCATTCATTTTTTGAAATAATCTTCTTCGTAGAAACTGTGGCGTTTCTAAATATTTTAAAATCATTGACATCAAATTTCCATCTGAACCGTTATTTCCTTCTTGGTAAATATAGATTGTATCTATTTTAAAAATAGCACAGGCTCTAGCTAAAACTGAAATTTTCCTTGTTTTATCTATTTTTAGTGACTCATCTTGTAATGCAGATGTGGGAATTGCAACAGATATTTTCAATGTAGTTTAATCTCTCACGTTATAGTTATAATTAATTTTTATCGTGTGGATATTTTTCTTTGGCAGTATTTGCATAGTTAATAATTTGTTCATTTGAAACTAATTCATACAAACCAGTTTCTGTTTTAACATGTGCCATACGGATGTGATTTGTTCCTTCTTTATCTTCACTTGATAGGTAAATTCCTGCAGATGCTAATGCTGATGCCTCATCTAATGTTAGATCTTCTTTGTATGTTTTTTCTAAAAAGTCTGTTACACTATCTGAACCAGAACCAATTGCTATTGCATCATATGAAATGTAAGTTCCACTAGGATCTGTAAGAAATAGTTCTGGTGTGTTGTTTACAACTCCACCTAAAATTAGGGCAACACCGTATGGTCTTACACCTGCATATTGTGTATATTGTTGACATTGATCAGCTAAATGTTTTGCAATTGTTTCAACTTCCACTGCCTCATCATAAATCATTTTATTACTTTGAGAAAAGAATCTTGCATTATCTACTTGACTTCTTGCATCTGGAATATATCCTGCTGCTGCAACTCCTACATGATCATCAATTTGAAAAATCTTTTGTGGATTTTCAGAAATTTGTAATTTTCTTGGTTTTTCTTCTACTGCTATGACTATTCCGTCTTTACATTTTACTCCTACTGCAATTGTTCCTCTTCTTACTGTTTCAATTGCATATTCAACTTGGTATAGTCTACCATCTGGTGAAAATACAGTAATAGCTCGATCATAACCTTGTTGTGCAGGAAGCATTTAATCAAATGCCGTGAAGGATTAATTTAAGTCTAGCCTATTACAGATAACGTGAGATATGAGATTGAATTTTTTGGACATGAAAATATTAGATCAAATCATAAAAAAACAATAGAAATTACAAAAGAATCTCATTTGACTCCTCGAGGTGACTGTATTGTTGGTGTTAATGCTAGTTCTTCTTGTATTGATTTACCTGATAAATTAAAAAATAAATTAAGAAACCCTGAAACTAAGATCCATTTTTCAATTATTGTTGCTGATCATGAATTTAATTTAGAAGGAAGGGGACATCCTAACTTAGTTCTAACTCATAGCGATGATATTGTATTGCGAAAAAGTGATTTTACTTGTCCTAGAACGTTATCTGTAAAATGTGATAAAGCATCCGATCTATTGCCTAGAGAAATGGTTTCACAGTTACAAAATCCAAAAACAAAGGGACTTTTTGTTATCACTGTTGATTAAAAACTGTCACAACTTTATACTACATCCGTTTTATTTTTTTTATGGGACGTAAAACAAATATTTTTATTTTAATCCCGTTATCCATTTTTGCATCTATTATTTTTGGATTTGGAATGTTTAACACATTATGTAAAAATTCTAATATTCCGTTAAGCTGTTAATTGTATTTTTAATATTTGCTTATTTTTCGTCTGTTTCATTTGCTTTATCGCGTACTTTTTTCATTATACAAAACTTTGAAAGCATTTTCTTTAAATCCATATTTATTGTGTTATTCTTTAGTATTTAATTCTAATTTTCATGTACCTACTTCTATCCTGTATTTTTTATTTTAATCTATTTTCTTTACTTTTAGATACGGTTTGAGTTTGAATTTTTAAATTTTGATTAATTGTTTCTAGTAGTATTATTGCATTTTGATATTTGGTGTCTTCCATTATGTCTTTTTGAATTATTGAAAGATAGTACCTTAATTCTCTGAGAACCTTTCTTTTTTTAGTTTTAGATATCACTTGATTCTTTAAATTTCCTAAATTTGCTGAAATATCACACAATTTGATTATTTTTGCATCAACCTCTGATTCTTTAAGTTTTATTCCATAATTTTTTTCTCTTTGTTTTTTTGATAATGTCTTCTTTTTTGTCAATGTAAATGTTGAATTATCATTTGTATCTATTACAAATTTAGTTTTTGTTAATGATAGTGTTAGCACTGCAACCCTTCTTCCAAATTTTTCAAACAATTCATCAAAACTTGTATCTGTATCTTCTAAAATGTCATGCAACCAACCGGTACACAACACTTCCTCGTCTATAACTCCTAAACTTTTGAGTCTATTGACAACTTCTTCCAAATGTTTTGAATACGTAATTCCACTTTTTTTTAATTTACCTGCATGTTTTGATTTTGCAAATAGTTCTGCATTTTTTAATAAAGTCATTTTTTATCCTTTTTAAAAATTGAAAAGAATTCCAATGCATCTTTTTTTGAAAGTTTCTTATTTTTTGTTTGGCAATAATTTGTTGTAAATGTACATTTTGGGCATCCTCCCCATTCTTCTCCTTCCAATACTTGTTTTTTCTGTTTTTCATCTGTAGGACAATCACATTCGTTAACTAAATCAAAACATATGTTCATAATATTTTCAAAATTGTCATAAATCATTTTGCTACATCCGTTATATCCATCTGATGTGTTATCAAACAAATGAATTACCCCATTTTCATAATAAGCATCAATGTCGTTCGATTCTGACTTTGTTAAAATTTTACTTGCGTTAACTAAAACATGGGTAATTGTATGGATCTTTGAATCTAGAATGATTGATTTCTTTCCGTCTGTTTTTATTTTTGATGTGAATTCTGATGGAATCACAATACTTGTGGAATAATGTTTTGAATTCCAACTAAAATCATTCCAGGATGTTAATGAATCCCCGTTAATTGTTTCAAATTTATCTGATGAATCATTGTAGTTGCCTTTTAGATATCCTGTAATTATTTTTTTCATGTCAATTAACCCATAACGTAAAGAAATTTTTCTTGTTTTAGAG
>JACNFV010000190.1 GCA_014384445.1 Candidatus Nitrosopumilus sp.
CTATAATTTTTCATTATAGTTCTATAATTTTTCATTATAGTTCTATAATTTTTCAGAAGGTTCTTCCGAATAGGATTCTTTTAGTTTCACAGGAACTTTTAGTTCGCTCTCAAAATAATCAATTGGAAAATGATCTTCAATTGAATTTGCAATTATAACATAAGGAAATTCTTCACCTTTAACAGAATGAATGGTCTGTATTTTTACAGCGTTACTAATGGAACTCCAATTTTTGGGTCTTTTTTCCCCCGATTCTCCATTGGGATTGTTAAAATATAATAAAAATTCTGAAATATCTCTATTCCCCAGTACATTATGAAATTCATTGGCTAGAGATAAAATGGTTTTTGACATATGACTTTCATCGATTTCTGACCAATTTTTTTCAAAATCTAGTTGCAAATTACCATATTTTAGATTTTTATCTTTTTTCAAAGAATTGATTAATTCAGAAATTGAAGAGTTTTGATTCAGGTTATTTTGATCAAGTATTTTTGTAAGAGATTTTGTGATTAATTTTTCTTTGTATTCAATTGTAGTGAATCTTTTTGATTCACAAGGAATGCCCAAACGTATTAGACATCTCCTTAATTCCAATCGAACTTCGTTTGTTCTTGTCAGAATCACAAAATCTGAAAAAGTGACAATTTTATTTTCAGCGTTCCTTCGAGGTATTTCGTTATTGATATTGGACATGATTAATTTGAATATGTATTCTAATTCAAGACCATTTGAAGAGAATTCCCTAACATGGACAGGTGATAAAGAAGAATTTTGAGTTTTGTAACCCCCAACTGTTGTAGAATGATCTTCCAAAAAAGTTTGAATAAAATTATTACTAGTTTTTACAATTTGAGGAGAACTTCGATAATTGTACATCAACTGTTTTGTTGAATGGTTTTTGAAATTTTTTGCAAAATCTGTATAGAGTTCAGTACTTGCACCTTGAAACGAATAAATTGATTGATTTTTATCTCCTACAACTGTGATATTTTTTGAAGAAAGTATTTTTTTGATAATTTCAAATTGAAGATAGTTTGTATCTTGAAATTCATCAATGATTAGATATTTTATCGTACCAAATTCTTTTTTAAAATTATTTTCGTTGAATTGTTCATTTGTTTGTTTTAAAAGATCATCAAAGTCTTTTTTATTTATAGTTAAAAGATGTTTTTCATATAATTTCCAATAATTTAGTAAATCTTGTAATTTGATAGTAAATTCATCGTCAGAGGCTTTTTCAGAAAGATGTTTTTCCAAATCATCAATGGTTTTGTTTTCTCGTTTGAATGCAGAAACTGCATCAATTAACTGTTCAAAAGATTCATTATCATTAGATAATTTTTGAAATTCAAATTCTTCAGGATGTTTGATGAATTGATCTTTCCATATTTTGCCCTCTACTGATAATGTTTCAACGCCATCATTATCATTAGTTTTTTTAATCAAGAAAATACTTCCCCTAGGCCATTTTAGATACTTGTGACAAAAGGAATGAATTGTTCTTACATTATCTGTATCAAAAGAACTTTTATTTTGTTTAAAATCTAAATCACTTTCTAATCTTTTTTTCATAGAGAATTCACCAGCTCTTGAATAAGTCATACAGAGAATTTCGTCAGAACCTACATTTTGATTCAGAATCAAATCTTTTACACGTTCAGCAACAACTCTTGTTTTTCCAGAGCCAGGACCGGCAGCAACTAGTAATGTTTTATCCTTTGGAAAAGAGACAGCCTCTTGCTGGTATTTGTCAAGTAAAGCGGAAGTGAGAAACTTCTCTTGAATTAGGGAAAAATCACTTTGGCCAATCTCATTTTTTGATGCAATTTTAAATTGATATTTGAATCCTTTTTTTAATTCAAGTGTGAGTGTGAGATTTTTAGATATTTTTTCATGCCACTGTAATTCATCTTTAGTTTTGAATTGTATTAGATACTGAATTATTTTGGAAAGATTATTGTTTGGAGATTCCCAGGATAATTCAACATTAGATAACTCTTTTTTTGAATTATCAATGCGGATTTTGAATTTATCAATTTTTTCAGGTTCTGAAGGTATAGGTTCTGGCGGTTCATCTATAACTTCAGGGGAATTATTTTTAAAAAAATATAATTTTACAAATGCAATTGTAAAAACTATCAGTCCAACTATCAGTCCAACTATCAGTCCAACTATCAGTCCAATTATCCATCCAAAATCCCCATCATTTTTTGATTGAACATCATTATTTTCAAATGAAGTTCCTGAAGGGAGTTCAGAAGGAGTGACAGAAGAATAGTCATCATTATTTTTTGGAGTAGCAATTGCTGCAGATTTTATAATAGGTGGAAATAGTTCCAAAATACCTTCAGTTTTTCCATTTTTTACATGAATTATGTAAGGAATATCCGTATCCAAATCGTTTTCAAAAATTGTGTCATATGTGTAATATTGGTCCTGTCCAAGGGAATGTTTCATCCAACCTAAAGGCTCATCGCCTTTAGCATATTGAGAGGTTTCAAAAATTCCATTATTGTAAATCTCACCTTCAAAATAGATAGAATACGTGTATCTTTGACCGGGTTTGGGATCTAGTACTCCTTCAATAGTTATCTTTGATTCTTGGCCATAAACAGGCAGTATCACAGCAGACAAAACTGCAAATAAAAGCAAAAACAAAAGATAAGATCTCATTTATGAAAATATGAAATTTAGTAAGTATAAATTCTTAATTTAGATATCAAAGGATTCAAATTTTCTGCCTTAGTATATCGGATATGCCTAATATTCATAATTACTGCTAGCGTTATTGTTGTAATTAGATGATACTAAAATCCAATATGATTAGTCTAAAACTTTCCATGAGTCTCCAAGAAAACCACAGTATTCGCATTTGTAGATCATCCATTGTTCTTCGGGGTTGACACAAAAATCTCCATACCTCATGTTTTCTTCACATTTTGGACATGTTTGAATTGGTGGGTGAATGTATAGAAAATGATCTACCCCCTCATGATAATTGTCAAATAATTTGTTACAAGTAGGACATTGGAATTTTGTCTTATGAATAAAACCAATACAAAAAAATTTGATTGTCTGTCTAGTGAACATAATGATGACATCCATTATGTTTAACATGCTTAAATTCTTATAATTTCATAAAAGATTATGGGATTCTTTGATTTGTTCAAAACAAAAGAACACGATCAGTTTGATGATAAAGGAAATATTCTTTGTCCAAAATGTCACAGCAATGATGTCATAGAAATTATCTACGGACTCCCTAGTGACGAACTAGTCAAGGAAAGTCGCCAAGGCAAGTTTGCTTTAGGAGGATGCTGTGTAGATGAAAGTAATCCAAATTGGGAATGCAGTATTTGTCATACTAGATTCTAATCTCCAATACGCTTAAGTTCAAAATTCTTGAAAAAATTACGCATGAAAATTCATCTTTAGTATAAAAAATGGTTACTGTATTTTGTTTTGAACACACAATAAGCTAATTTCATGTGTGGCCAACATTTGGTTAACACTTTTTGGCGTGCAAACCAATGATCATCTACTCTATCAAAATTGCAGGTTTAAACGGTCTTGCATGTCTTGCCTTTCCTTTAGGATCGTAAATGTCAGAATCATTTTCTGAATACACTGAAATCTCTACTCCAAACTCTTGCTTTCCAATACTTGCTAATTCCGATGACAAGAATTCTTTCTCATCAAAAGAATCTGATTCAAGCTTCATTTGTTTAATCTCTTCAGACTCTGAGTGCAAATCCTTGATTACTTTTTGGATATAGTCT
>JACNFV010000218.1 GCA_014384445.1 Candidatus Nitrosopumilus sp.
CAGCTAAAGCAAAACCTGCAGCTAAAGCAAAACCTGCAGCTAAAGCAAAACCTGCAGCTAAAGCAAAACCTGCCGATGAAGCAAAACCTACAAAACCTGTAAAACCAAAAAAATTAACTAAAAAAGAATTAGCAGAAGAAAAAAGAATTGCTGAAAGAACCATTGAAGATGAATTAGAAGAACAACTTACCGAATTAGAAATTGAAAATTTCCAAATTGAAAAAGTTGACATGGAGCGACTTACAAATAAAATATGTGATATTCTAGCAGAACGTGAATCTGACGGTATGTTGCAAAGTGAATTGTGGAAAAAACTTAAACTTTCAGGTCGTGATGGTTCTAGATTATCCTTAAAACTTGAAAGAATGGGAACTATCACTAGAGAAAAACTTCTTGAAAACGATCGTTGGACGTATAAATTAATTTTAAAGAAAACCCCTATCAGTACTGAATCAATTGTAAATGCTCCTTGCTTAGTTTGCACTGTTGAACAAAAGTGTTCTCTTGAAGGTGAAATAAGCCCCAAAACATGTCAGCTTATTGAGGACTGGGTTATTGCTGAACTTAAAAAACCTTTGAAGGCCAAATGAAATTAGCAGATGCACGAAAAGATTATTATCGAAGATTAGCTCACGAGCAAGGTTATCGAGCTAGGTCTGCATTCAAGTTAAAAGAATTAAATGAATCTTATCGTATAATTGGTCCTGGATTCTATGTCTTGGATCTTGGCAATGCCCCTGGCGGTTGGACTCAAGTTGCTGTCAAGTTAGTTGGAAATCAGGGTAAAGTTATGGGTGTTGATTTAGACTATGTTGAAGAAATAACTCATGCACACCTAGTTCGAGATAATATTGAAAATGAACATTTACCTGATGAGATTTTATCCTATTTTGGGCGTAAAATAGGCGCTGTAATTTGTGATCTTTCACCTAAGGTCTCAGGAAATTGGTCTGTGGATCACGCAAGACAAATTTCTCTTAATTATGATTGCACCAAAATTATGGATAAGGTTTTAGCCCATAGGGGAAATGCCGTTTTTAAAATATTTGACGGTGAATATACTTTGGAGTTTAGAGACTACATCAAGAAAAAATTTGCTAGGGTTAATCTTACAAAACCTGCTGCCAGTAGGAAACAAAGTAGTGAGCTATACTGCGTCTGTATGGGTTTTACTGGATAAATTAAAATATTTTCATTATTTCGTCTATGTTTGCATTGGTTCTAAACCCTGTTGGATTAAATGATGTTACACTGGATACAAACCCGTTTTCTTTTAACTTTGATATTATTTTCTCTAATTTTGGCGGAGATGATTTCATTTTTTTAGCAATTTCATCTAATGTGAAAAACATTTCAGGCATTTCTGATTCCTCAAGACATTTGTAAAGTGTTTTCTCACATGATTTTTTTATTTTTAACTTTGGTATCTCTTCAATCATACTTTTAACGTATTCCTTATCAAAAATCTTTCCAATCCATAGTGGTCCTGCAATACTGGTTTTTAATTTACATAACTCACATTCATGTTCCTGTTCCAATGATATTTTTCTGTGTCCACAATTTTTACAATGAATGATATATCCTAAATTTTCTTCTTGGTCTACGTGATTGAGAATTTTCACATATGTTCTATAGTAATGCATTTCACTTTCAACAAACATTGGAATAATTTTAACACCTAATCTGGCAGCCACAGTTCTTAGGCTTCCTAAAATTAATCTAATGGCCATTTCATTTCTATATTCTACTCTTACTGGAATTCCGCCGTATTTCCTCTTACATGCACCTTGGAATAATCCATTTAGAACTTGAAGATCTGTTGCTGCTGTGGATAGCATGCCTCCGTGTACCGTTGCCCTGATTCCACAGTCAAAAAATTCTGCAGGTGAGCCAAATGGATCAATATCTACCAGTGCCCCTCTATTTCCCTGCCTAGAATGCTCACTTAGAAACACGCATGCTTCTTTTTCAGAAAATTCAATATTTTTTAAATTATTTAGATTGGCCGAATGTCTTGCCATTTCTAGTGCTGTTGGATTTAGATCATTAACTATCACTTTTTCTATTTTTAATTCATTTGCAACTCGTAACCCTCTTGCTCCCACCCCTGTCAACCCTTCCAAGAAAATTTTTGGACCTTCAAATTTTTTTAAAAATGCCGCATATGCGATTATTGAAAAATCTCTGTTTGTTCTTGCTTTAGGATTGAAAAATGCTGGTTTGATGGGTGGAGCTTTCTCTGTCAATGATTTTTTTGGAACTAGTATTTTTGTACTGCCTTCTATAATTTCTTCAAATAAGTCGTTTGATACGTCCAATTATTTTTCTAATTTTTTATAACGTATAACGGTTTAATACTTGTTTTTTTGAGACAAAATTTGTGCAAATTTGTGGAATTGATGATGCTGGACGTGGTGCCATGTTGGGTCCACTAGTTATAGCTGGAGTTTCTTTGGATAAAAAAAATTTAAGAAAATTGACTTCTCTTGGTGTAAAGGATTCAAAAAAACTTTCTCCAAAAATACGTGAAAATTTACATAAAAAAATTATTGAAACCGTTGACGATTACTATGTTGCAAAAATTCCTCCACGTTCTATTGATGCTAGTGTTAAGAAGCATCTTCTGAATAATTTAGAGGCAAAATATATGGCAAAAGTTGTTTCAAAACTGGATGCTGATGTTTCATATGTTGATTCATGTGATGTCAATCCTCTTAGATTTGGCAAGGAAATTTCTGCTCTTTCTGATGACCGTAAAATTAAATCATATCATCATGCTGATAGTCGTTTTGTAGCAGTTGCCGCAGCATCTATCCTTGCTAAAGTAGCTAGAGATAGATCTATTGGAATCTTGAGAAAAACACATAATCTTGGAAGTGGATATCCTTCAGATTCTGTTACAGTCAAATTTGTAACTAAATATTATAAAAAAAATCATACTGTGCCTGTCTTTGTACGGAAAAGTTGGAAACCTGTTCAAAAAATAATGGGCAAAAGTTAGTTTTTGTATTTTGCAATTACCATTGCGTGATCTTTATCATATGGATGCAAATCTATGGATTCTAAAATTTCAAATTTTTCTCTTAGTTTTTCTATTTCTTCCTCGACAATTCTCTTTGGTGCTTTTGTAACATCGATACTTCTAGTTTTGATAACTAGAAAGAAGAACCCGTCTTTTTTTAGAAACATATCGCAATTATCTATGGCAATTTTTGTTTGGTCTGGTTGTGCTATGTCTACATACACAACATCTACTTTTCCAAACACTGAAAAATATTCTTTAGGTTTTCTTGCATCTTGTAGTATTGGCATGACGTTTGCTCTGTGGGTTGCTACTCTGTCTAGGAAATCTCTTGCAACTCTACTTGCATGCTCTACTGCAAAAACTAATCCGTTTGGTCCTACAATATCTGAAACATGACTTACTGTTGTCCCTGTGGATGCACCTAGATACAATACCGTTGTTTTATTTTTAAAAGGGAAATTTTCTAATCCGTTCATTATTGATGCTGCTAATTTACTTCTAAATGGGTCCCATAACCTGAATTCAACCCCTTTTTTAATAATTAACTTTTCTTTGTATACTTGATTTCCCGGAACTAAGTTTTCAGTAGAAATTTTTTGCTCTCCTTCGTATTTTATCCAAAAATATGATTGATTATCTTCTTCCAAACTTCTTTCTCTTTGAATCTGATCCTTCTCTTCTTTCACCATAACCGGATCTTTCGTTTCTATCTCCATAGCTGGATCTTTCACTTCTGCCACCGGA
>JACNFV010000082.1 GCA_014384445.1 Candidatus Nitrosopumilus sp.
GTGAGATTTTTCAAATGATTTTTTTGCTTCGCCCTTTTTACCAATCTCTAAAAACACATCTCCTTTAATGGCCCATATCTCTGCATCTTGGGGATTAATCTTCAAAGCTTTATCATAGCATTTGATTGCTTCATCAAACTTTTTCAAATTTGTAAGTGAGATACCTTTGTTACTCCATGCCCAGGCATATTTTGGATTAATCTTTAAAGCTTTATCATAGCATTTGATTGCTTCATCAAACTTTTCTAGATCATCCAATAAAACACCTTTTGTATTCCAAACTTTTTCATTCTGAGGATTAATCTTCAAAGCTTTATCATAGCATTTGATTGCTTCAGAAATATTTTCTAGATCTTCATATGCTATACCTTTTTTAATTAATGCATCAACGGTATCTTTTGATTTCATAAAAACTTCATTGTTATTACTGTCAATTATGAACTTAAGTGTATTGTAGTTTAAAATCTAAGGATTGTTTTTTTCTAATGTTTTTTTGCATCTAGGATATCTCATATTTACAATTACTTGCCATTCAAAAAAATAACTTCAACATGATAATGTATTTTATCATCAGATTCTTTTTTTGCATTAATTTCTATAATTTGAGAATCATCATAAATTATCAATGGTGTGTCTGGTCCGATTTTGAGTTTGTCATGAAATAAAGGGTGAGGTTTGAAAAAGTTTTCTCCATCTTTAGGGCCTTTATGTAAATAATCACATACTCCTGCAACAAAACTATCTAAATCACCCACAAATTTTTCAGGATCTTCATTACCTGTCTGTTTATAATTTAGATCCGCGATATTTGGAGCATATACAGTCAAATTCAATTTCACATGACCAGTATGAGGTTGCTCTATACCTGCATCGTTTCTAGCTTTTAGTGCAGCCTCTCTTAACTTAATTATTAATTTGGCATCATCTTTTCCCCATTGTGATTTTTTCGGAGGTTTATCATCTACATCAAAACTAATTTTTGTTTTTCTTATTCTCATTTTCATCATTCTCTTTTTGTAACTATTTTTTACACTTGGGGCATTTGTTTCCTTCAATATAGTTGATTTTACATTTTGGACATAAGCGATATCGTATTCGTAATGAATTGTTTTTCTCATCCAGTTTTTCTTGTTTCATTTTCTCTACGTCCAGTCTTTCTTGTTTCATTTTCTCTACATCCAGTCTTTCGCCTTCAATTCCTTGATCCTCTAATCTTTCTTGTTCCATTCTCTTCACTTCTTCTTTGTCACCAAATCTTATTCCCACACCGTCTATTCCCATAGTTCCGCGCCCTTCAGATAATGTTGCCTTTTGCAAAGTGGCATCACTAGTAAACAAACTAGCAGGTCGAGACAATAGTGCTTGAGTAACATGTACTTTCAACAAAATACAGTCAACTAGTGAAAGAGGTTCAGCAGTATTTGGATTCTTATATTCTTCTTCAAGATAAATGCGCTCTGCATCAATTATTTCTTTATTGAGATAATCCACTTTAATTTTTTCATAATTTCCTATTTCAAATAATGCATCTTCAATATTCTCGTTAGTGTATGTTTTATTGTATTTTGTATATTTCATAGATATTGTTTCTTTCTCTATCCTATCAAGTAAAATTAATTTTGAATTGTATTTGAGTAATCTTTTTTTGATTTTTTCAACAATGTTTTCACTTTCTTGCTTGTTAAATTTTACATTTAGGTAACGAAAATCTTTATCATCTTCATCATAGTCATTTTTGACAACGAGTATGTGACTAATCATCATTGTATCAAGCAAAATATCATCACTATTTTTAACAGGTAGGTGGGCGGGTTTATCTTCATATTTATCCCATAAATCATTCATTTTTTTTATTGATTCTTCATGTCCCATTTGTGGAGAATTTTTAATATCTTGTTTAATTTTTCTTTTTTCCTTTTTCTTTTTTAAAAATTCTCTATTACTTTTATTTTTCATTTTTTAGAAACTCGTTTTAATGTGTAAAATGACATAATTAAGAGTATGATGTTAATCATGTTAATTTTAACTCCTCTCTGCCTTGGAAATCTTAAACTCCAACCGGTCTAGTTCCTGTTGCCAAATATCTGCCATATGATAATTATATTCAATTGTTGCCTGCTCTCGTCTACTTCGCTTTTCTTTTGATTTTTCTTCCAAATACCTTGCAATTCCTCTATGACCATCTACCTTTTTTTGGGCCTTGTTTCTTTGTGGAGCATAAAATTCTATTTTAATTAATTTAATAATATTCATTTTTGATCCTCATAGTTTGTAACTGCAGAATCAAATATTTCATCTAAATCAGATTCTGATGCATATGTTAGAGCCTTTTTTGTAAGTGGATCAATTACATTTTCAAACATAGTATCTCTTACTTTAGAAATATCATCATACTCTGAATCCACACTGATTCCAGTATATGCGATATAACCAATCACAATTACTATCAGAAAAATAACTATCTTGAGCATTTTACTCATTCCTGTATATCATTGGTTTTTCATCTGGTCCGTCATCAAACTCTCGAATGATTCTTGGATACATTGTAGGTTTCATGTATTAGATTAGCGCCTGATATTATTATGAAACATGATAACAGTATGCATACTATAGATACTGTAAGGATTCTATTATTCATAAAGTATTGATAATATAAAATTAGAATGAAATCAGATTGGATAAAATACGACAAGCCCATGATGTAATGAAATCATCTCATGAGGGACAATTTAGAGATGATAAAGTTACACCGTATTGGACTCATCCAGAAACAGTAGTTAAAACACTAAAACTCTTGGGAGTTACTGACCATGACATCATATGTGCAGGGTATTTGCATGATGTACTAGAGGATACAGAGTATACATCAGATAAAATTCAAGAAAATTTTGGAGATAGAGTTCTAAGCATTGTTAATGAATTAACATTTGATGATGACATCACAGATGAACAGTATTGGGAAGGATGTCAAAGTATGTCAACTGATGCAAAATGGGTCAAAGTGGCAGATATTCTAACAAATTTAGGAGATAGTGGTGATAAATCAAGTCATTTTATTACAAAAAGAGTAGAGGCCCTAAAGAGATTACTTTGTGATTTGGAATTATATCACACCAAATAAATTTTAAAATTTTTTATGTTTCAGGATACACTGTACTAATGCAATCATAGCATTCCTGCCAAGGATGATTTTTCGGCAGAGTTTTTTTGCATCTAGGGCATTTCATTAAAATTTTCATTATTTTGTATTTCCCAATTACCTGTTTTATCTATAATTAATGCCATTTTTTGCGCCAGTCCGTTATTGATTTCATTGTGTAAATTGAGATGTTTTTGTATTTCATCATAACTTACAGCATCTATCGTGTATACTATATCCCATTCCGTTTTGTTTTTTTCAATATTTCGCCATAATCCATAGTAAATTGTATCTTTATTCAAGGCATTTCTTATGTATTCTCTATATTTTGAAAAATTATCCATGTTGTACTGTTCACGTGTTACTGCAATCAATACAACAGAGTTATCCCCTATGTCTGCCGTATTTTGTATTTCTTGTAGCGTGACTTTTTCACCGCATTTATCCAAATACAGTGGATTACTGTTCTCAGTGAATGATTTTTCAAATTTCTTAAACACATTTGAAATTTTCTCATCTATTTGATCCTGATTTTGATTGCATTTGTTTATAGGAATTACTGAATCAGTCATTTTGTCACCTCCAATAACACCCCGCCATCGTAACAATCCTTACAAATCA
>JACNFV010000038.1 GCA_014384445.1 Candidatus Nitrosopumilus sp.
ATTGCATTGTAAGTTAATTGTAATGCATCGCGTTCAGGAATTTTTTTTCCGCCTGCAACAATAATTGGAACAGGACACGATTGAACAACTTTTTCAAAATTATCACAATAGTATGTTTTAACAATATGTGCACCTTGTTCTGCGGCAACTCTACATGCTAATGAAAGATATCTTGCATCCTTACCTAGTTCTTTGCCAACTGCAGTAACAGCTAAAACAGGCATACCATATCTCTCTGCCTCGTTAACTAATTTTCCTAAATTTACAATAGTTTGATATTCATATTTTGAACCGACAAAAATAGACATTGCCACAGCACTTGCATTTAGACGAATTGCTTCTTCAAGAGAAACTGTGATGTCTTCTTGAGATAAATCATCACCAATAATACTTGAACCACCAGATACTCTCAACACCATCGGAGTGTCAGAATTTGGAGATACAGATGTTCTTTGAACCCCCCGTGTAACCATCAAGGAATCACAATATTTTAGAATTGGCGCAATAACTTTTTTAGGATTTTCTAATTTTTCAGTCGGACCAAGAAAATAACCATGATCCACTGCCAACATTAGTGCTCTATTATTGTGAGGTTTGATAATTCTAGATAATCTATTTTTTAAGCCCCAATCCATATTTGTACGATTTTGAAATAAAAAAAAACCCGTCTTAAGCCTTTCTTATTTAGTAATGATAATCTTCATGGCATTGTCACCAGTACGTGCATGATCAAATGCTTTCTGAGAATCAGAAATAGAATATGTATGAGTAATGAGTTGTTTAACATCGATTTGAGAGGATTCAATTAATTCAAGTGCATCCTTAGTATCAGCGTCAGAAGCGGCATAACTGGTTACAAGAGTAATTTCTTTAGAGTAAACTTTACTCATGTCTAAATTAATCATAGCACCCTTCGAAGGCACACCAAACATCATAACAGTTCCCCCTTTACGAACCATATCAATTGCATCTTCAAGAGCTTTTAGACTACTAGTTGCAACAATTGCAACATCCACACCTAGTCCATTAGTATTATCAAGGATCTTTTGTTTTCTATTTTCATCCATAGAATTAATAGATTCTGTGATATGAAACTTTTTTGCAAAATCTAATCTAAAATCATTTAGATCAAAACAGAAAATTTTCGAGAATTTTTTTGCATTGGCAAGCATCACATGCATCATTCCAGTAGGACCAACTCCAAATATTGCAGCAGAATCACCTTCTTGATAAAAACATTTTTTCCAAGATCTAACACAACATGCCAACGGTTCAATCATTGCAGCTTCTTCAAAACTTAGAGAGTCAGAAATTTTTAAAACCCCACCATGAGAAACATTCCACGCAGGCACAACATATTCTTCAGATAAACCACACGGAGACAAATTAGTTTCAGAATATTTTTTACACATTGTTTCATTACCGTGATTGCAAAAACTACAATCATAGCAAGAAACATGATGATGAGTAAATACCCTGTCACCTTTTTTAAAATCAAGTACATCAGAAGCAGCATCTAAAATTATTCCTGCAGGTTCATGACCAAGACGCATTGAAGGTTGACCATAGTGGCCAAATACTTTTTCTAAATCAGAACCGCAAATACCACATGCATGCATTTGAACTAAAATTTCACCAGAAGCCAAAGTAGGTTTTTGAGTATCGTCAACAGAGATAACAGATGGTTCTTTTACAGAAGCAGTTTTCATGGTATGACATTAAGAAATTGAGTATAAGATGTTTAACTTGTAGGGGATCAGACGCCGAGAATCTTCTTTAACATTAATCTGTAATCAACTTCAGTTTTTTCACTTCCTGCAGCTGGTAATGCAAAGACAAGGGTAGATTTTTCTGCTCTAAGGGCAGTTAATTCATCATTAATTGATGATGTAATATCGTCACTAACTAAAACTAATCCAACATCAGAATCATCAGTTAATTTTGTTATTTCCACTAAAGCCTCATTAGGAGTTTCAGTAATTATACCAGGAATTCCTGCAAATTGGAAACTAGTTACAAAGGATTTACTGCCAACAGTAAATATTTTCATAGTTAAAATTTTCTTTATTCTAATTTAACCCTTTTTGGAGCTCAATAGATCAGGAAAGGTTGATTTAGTTTAAAAATTTAGTAATTTCATGACAGAAATCGATACACAAAAAGATTTTTTCCTTTTTCCGCATGGAAATATGGGTCTCAAACAAAAGATAACTGATGTTTTGATTGCAAAAGGATGTTCTGAAGCAAAGATCACCATGGGAGTGGGAACAAAAGTTGGCAATGTAGGAGATTACATGGTTCAATTATGGCCACCAGGACCAGCACCAAATCAAATCAAGATTCAACAAATAACTAAAGTTGAAGAAGTAGAACCTGAAGGCATGGTAGGATTATGGAAAGGTGTTTCAAAAGAAGATGTTGAGTCTATTCCATTGGAATAAGATCAACTAAATCCAGCACCAAAATCAGTGCCTTGTTTTAACACGTCACTGGATTCTGAACTTTTTAATTTTCTATAAAGCAATGTTTCATAAACAATTTTCATTGCTTCTTCATCCTCAACATTACAATCAGATTTTATTTGATTTTTGTATTTTTCTAATTTTACAACATCCTGTTCATCAGCAGAAATATCATCGTGGACCATCAGGTTTGCAATTTTTTCAATTTCTAAATTTTGTTTGTACTCATCCATAGTATTACATGTAATTTCTAGTTATTATACATTTTAAAAAAAATAACTATAGATCAGAAATTAGACCAGATAAAAAATCACTAAATTCATCATCAGAAAAAATTATTTCTTCAATTTTATTTTCATGTTTAGCAAATTGTGCAGATTCTAAATGATAACAAGAAGTTTTTCCATGCAAATCACCAAAATAAAATCCAGGACAAGAACAAAAACCACCAACAGGATCAACCCAATGTTCCTCTCCTTTTCCAACTACAGTCCAAATTTGTCTTTGACTAGGCTCAAAAAGATGTAGTTTTACACGTTTTTCAGAAACTAATAATTCAATTCTATCAGGATCTTTACTCACACTACTTTATGATATAGCACAGGTATAACCTTGATGTTTTAAAAATAATAATTTTTAAAAAATAAAAATATAAAATATTAAAAACGATTAGTCAAACGAATCATAAGGTTCAATAGATTCCACAGTGGTTTTATTATCTTTAAGCCACTCTAGAGTTTTTACAAAAGAATCTGCAAGTTCAATTGTAGTTAACACAGGAATACCTAATTCTAAAGATTTTCGTCTAATTTGGTATTCATCATCCAGCATTCCAACATATTTTTCTAAAGTTGAAGTACTAGGGATATTAATTATAAAATCAATTTTTCTGTCATAAAGCAAATCAGAAATATTGGGTTTTCTTTCAGGTTCTGAGATTTTGTGAACAATTTCAACTTGACCTATTTTTTCTTCAAAAAATTCTGCAGTGTGTTCAGTTGCTAAAATCCTAAATCCTAAATTTTTAAGTTTTGCAATTGAAGATAGTAATTTTTCTTTATTTTCTGAACCGCCAACAGTTACAAGTGCAGATCCTTTACTAGGTAAATTATAGCCTACAGAAGTTAGCCCCTTAGATAATGCATCATAGAAACTATTTCCAAAACATGCAGCTTCTCCAGTGGATTGCATTTCAACACCCAATGCAATATCTGCACCTTCTAATTGCATAAAAGAGAATTGTGGAACTTTAATTCCATAATTAGTAATTTTTTGCCATTTATTTTCAGGGATTT
>JACNFV010000202.1 GCA_014384445.1 Candidatus Nitrosopumilus sp.
TAATTTATTATAAGAATGATTTAATAGAATTTCTTCTTTATTTCCATCATTATGATTAATAATACAAGTAACTTGTTGTTCAGGTTTCAAATTATCCAAATCAATTAAACTGATTTTATCATCTTCGCGAATTTTCTCATAATCATTTGGTTCATTAAAAGTCAATGCTAACACGCCTTGCTTTTTCAAGTTTGTTTCATGAATTCTTGCTAAACTTTTTGTTATAACTGCAACACATCCCAAATAACGAGGCGTCATAGCAGCGTGTTCTCTGCTACTTCCTTCACCATAATTATTATCTCCAATAATTACCCAGTTCATTTTTTGTTGTTTATACTGTCTAGCAATTTTTGAAAAAGGTTCAACCAAATTATTTAAAATATTTTTTCCGTTTCCAACTTCATCATTAAAAGCATTAACAGCACCTAACAACATGTTATCACTAAGGTTATCCAAATGGCCTCTAAGAGATAGCCATGCACCAGCAGGAGAAATATGATCAGTAGTACACTTTCCTTTTGCCTTAACCATTATTGGAAGTTCAGTAAAGTCTTCACCACTCCATTTGTTAAATGGTTCTAAACGTTGTAGACGTTTACTATTAGGATCAATAATTACCTCAACATTATTTGAATCAACAGGCGGTTCAACAAAAATACCTTCAGGTATCATAAATCCATCCTTAGGAACTTCAGGTGCAATTTTTGGAGGTTCTAGTTTAAATTTACTTCCATCAGATGCAGTAAGATAATCTTTCATAGGATTAAAAGATAATCTACCACCCAATGCTAAGGCAATAATCATTTCAGGACTACCAATAAAATTCAGAGTTGTTCTTTGCCCGTCGTTTCGTCCAGGAAAATTTCTGTTGAATGTAGTTATAATAGAATTCTTTTCATTTTTTTCTAATTCAGGTCTATTCCACTGACCAATACATGGACCACAAGCATTTGCCAAAACAGTTGCTCCAATATCTTTTAGAGAATCCATTTGTCCATCTCGTTCAATAGTACCTCTAATTTGCTCAGACCCAGGAGTTACAAGTAGTGGGATTTTAGATTTAACTCCTTTAGATTTTGCTTGTTCAGCTAAACTAGCTGCCCTGGACATATCTTCATACGAGGAATTAGTACAACTTCCAATCAATGCAACAGATATTGGATCTACATAATCATTGGAAGACACATCATCAGCAAGATCAGAGATGGATCTTGCCAAGTCAGGGGTATGAGGTCCAGCAATATGAGGCTCCAAAGTGGATAAATTAATTTCAATTACTTTATCAAAGAATTTTTCAGGATTAGATTCAACTTCAGGATCTGCAACTAGTAATTCTTTATTTTGATTTGCAAGTTCTGCAATTTCTTTTCTGTCAGTATATTTTAGATAAGTTTCCATTCTTTCATCATAAGGAAATATAGAACAAGTTGCCCCAATTTCTGCACCCATGTTTGTGATAGTAGCTTTACCAGTACAACTAATGGATTCAGTACCAGGACCAAAATATTCAACAATAGCATTTGTTCCACCAGAAACAGTTAGTTCTTCAGCAACTTTTAAAATAATATCTTTAGGCGCAGTCCAACCATCAAGTTTACCAGTTAATTTTATACCAACTCTTTTTGGATAAAGTAATTCCCAAGGTAATCCAGCCATAGTTTCTGCAGCGTCTAAACCTCCAACACCTATTGCTATCATTCCAAGACCACCAGCGTTAGGAGTATGTGAATCAGTTCCAATCATCAATCCACCAGGAAATGCATAGTTTTCTAAAACTACTTGATGTATAATTCCTGCACCTGGTTTCCAAAATCCACACCCATATTTTGCACATGCAGATTGTAAAAATTTAAAGACTTCACTATTTTCATTTAATGAAACTTTCATGTCAACATCGCCTTGAACTTCTGCACGGATTAAATGATCACAATGAACCGTGGTTGGCAGGGATGTTTGTTTTAATTCAGCTTGCATGAATTGAAGCATCACCATTTGTCCAGTAACATCTTGTAAAGCAACTCTGTCAGGTTTAAGAAAAACATAATCTTTTCCACCTGCAAAATTTTGTTCGTTAATTTCATTAAAATGTCCAGATAGAATCTTTTCAGTAAGTGTAAGAGGTCGACCCACAACATTTCTAAATTTTACAATATTTTCTTTTAATTTTAGATAAACATTAGAAACAAGTTCAGGACTAGTAGCAATTTCCATGATATACAGAAAATTCTCCCTGAATTTAATATTTACAATTTAAAAATCAAAAAAAATATCAAAATATGCAGATTAATGCTCAACAATTATAAGCTAACTCCAGCTTTATAATGCGTTGTCAATAAATTCAAAATTATCTAAAGAGGCACCACAATAATGGTCAATAAGGGATTTCCAAAATTTGGAATGTCACAAGCAGGTTCATTTGTTGCAGCTCTTAAAAATTATAATTTACCAGATTTTATTTTAGTTCTAATTGCTAAAGAATGTAAATCAGAATTACTTGAAAGAGGTAGAATTGATGACAGATTACAAAGTATGAATGATGATGCTTTACATTTATTGCATAAAGTCTTTGTAGATTGTGAAGAAGATAGTGCAGGTAAATATGCACAGTATAGATTTTTTGCATATGTTTCAAGTATGTATCATAAATGTGAAGTATTAGTAAATGAGACCATACCAGGTGCAACAGGTAAAGATCATAAAGTTCTCGTTGCAGTAAAAAATAATGGAATGTATATTTCATTAGCACATAACAAAGCAACAGGAAATCCAGTTAATAAAAAAGAAACAGACAGATTTTATGAAATGGTAGATGATATCAAAAAAGGAGATCACGGAACAATGCTAACAGATGCAGTGTATGGCTCATCAGTAGGTTTTAGAAAAGAAGCACTAGAGGATCTTGCAGCATTAAGTAAATCAAGAGACAATGATCCTGAAAATAAATTAGATTTTAAAATAGCAAACTTTGAAAATAATATTTATTCAGTTACAAAGTGCTAATATTTTAAAAAAAATTAATTTTTGAATTTACTAATATCCATAGTTAAAAACATAGGTTTACCTTCAGTATTTTGAAAGTTCTCACCGTATTGTTGAAATTCTAATTGATCATAGAAATGTTTTGTCCAAACATCATGAACTTCATGAATATATTTTCTATTTCCTTTTAGTCTCAACATTTCATGAATAATTTCATGTGAAACAGTTGTACAATTTTTTTCTGCTAAAAATAAAATATCAGGCGATTCTTTAGGGGATTGCCAAAAGATCATTCCAAAATTTTCTGCATGATATCCTTCACAGGTACAATCAGTCCACAGAGGTTTAAAATGAGTTAAGTAAAAATGATAAGTATCTTTTCCTCGTTGTTCATGATCACGTACAAGTGTATGCGTATCAAGTTTCTGAAAAATACTTCTAGGTTTTGTAATTAATTCATCGCATTTAATTTCATAATCTATTCCAAAATTTTCATTAATCCATACTTTGTAAAATTGAGCCATTTTTTTGATATATTCAAATTCATTTTTTTTTTTCTCGAGATCTTCTTCTTTTACAACAAAAATAAAATGTAAAAGCATAATTAAAAAAAAGAATCTATGTTTGGCCTTCGATACCCATAAGGGTCAAAGTAGAGCGAATCTTTTCAATTTTTCTAATTTTCCACGTAATTGTTTCTCGTAGTTTTTCAACTGTATCAGATTCGATCTTGGCCAAAATATCGTATGCACCAAAAGTTCCATGAACT
>JACNFV010000054.1 GCA_014384445.1 Candidatus Nitrosopumilus sp.
TTAAAAATTTAACACATCTTAAAAAATCTAATATGATAATTAAAAAAGAATTAAAATATTTGGAAAATAATATTTCTAATTTAGAAGGATTTCAATGTATTTCTTCATCTACTAATTTTATTTTAATTAAAACAAAACATGACTCTACAAAATTACAAACAAAATTATTAAAACATAATCTCCTAATTCGTGATTGTAAAAATTTTAGAGGATTAGATGACAGTTATGTTCGAATTGCAGTAAAATCACACAAAGATAATGTCAAATTAGTACGTGCGATGGAGAAAATAAAATGAAATCATTAATGATTCAAGGAACTTCCTCTGGTGCTGGTAAAACAACATTGGTTGCAGCCTTGTGCAGAATTTTTTCCGATAAAGGATACACTGTTGCCCCGTTTAAATCTCAAAATATGTCTAATTTTGCCTATATCACGCCTGATTTTGAAATTTCTCGTGCTCAAGCAATTCAAGCTTTTGGCGCACGTTGTAACATCACGCCTGATCTGAATCCTATTTTATTAAAACCAGTTGGAAATTATTCTAGTATTGTATATTTGAACGGTAAGCGTTTCAAAAAAATGCATGCCAAGGAATACTATGAAAAATTTGTAAATACTGAAGGGATGAAAATAGCCTCAAAATCTCTAAAAACTTTACAGAAAAACTTTGATCTGGTAATTATGGAGGGTGCAGGTTCTCCTGCAGAAATTAATTTACAGAAATATGATATTGCAAATATGAAAATTGCTAAAAAAGCAAACGCAGATGTTTTACTGGTAACTGACATTGATAGGGGAGGATCTTTTGCAAGTTTAGTCGGAACCATGAATTTGATTGATGAAAAATATCAAAAACTTGTCAAGGGATTTATTTTCAATAAATTTCGTGGCGATATTGATGTATTAAAGCCTGGATTTAAAAAATTAAAAAATATTACAAAAATTCCTACTTTTGGAACTATTCCATTAATATCATTAAATTTACCTGAGGAGGATTCTCTTAATGCAAAACCTAAACATATTACTTGGAGTAAAAAAAATATTTCAAAAATTGATGATGAATTAAATAAATTATCAAAAACTGTTAAATCAAATATTGATATTAATTCAATTGAGAAAATGTTACAATGATTCTTGAATCTATATCTGTTATTGGTTTTGCAATTTTAATTGATTTGGTGTTTGGAGATCCAAAAAACCGTTATCATCCAACAGCTTGGATAGGAACATTGATTGCAAAATTTACCCCTATTGCAAAACATCAAAATCCTACATTTGAAAAAATTGGTGGTACTTTAATTATATTGATCACTTCCAGTATTGTTGTTTTATTATTATCAAGTCTTAATTTTGGAATGTCCTTAATTTCTATTGATTATGTTTCACTGATTGTTTCTGTAGTTGTTGGAGCATTGCTGCTTAAAACAACTATTGCTATTCGTGGAATGGAAAAACATGCAACTAGCGTGTTGGAATCTTTGGAGAGCAATGATCTAGATATGGCAAGAAATTACCTGTCCATGATCGTAAAGAGAAATACCACAAATTTGGATAAAAACCATGTAATTTCAGGCGTATTAGAAAGCATTAGTGAGAACACTGTTGATGGTGTTACTGGTCCCATGTTTTACTATGCTTTTTTTGGTTTATGGGGAGCATTTGTGTATCGAGTAATCAACACAGCGGATTCGATGATTGGATACAAAAATGATATTTTTAGAAATTTAGGGTGGTTTACTGCTACTTGTGACACAATCTTAAATTATATTCCATCTCGACTTACAGGATTAATGATGATTGTTTCAGCAGCTATTTTACAAAATAATTGGAGAAATTCTTACAAAGTAATGGTCAGGGATGGTAAAACAACTGAAAGTCCTAATGCTGGATACCCCATGGCAGCACTAGCTGGTGCTTTAGAAACTAAATTTGAAAAAATTAATCATTACAAATTAGGTGATGGTGAAATTGTACTTACAAAATACCATGTCTCATCTGCAATCAAGATTATGAAACTAACATCAATTCTTTTCTTTGGAATCATCACAGTTCCAATAATTTTGATTTTATCTTTTACTGGATGGTGGCTCTATGTTTAAAGAAATTGGATCTATTTTTTCTTTTTTGACAATCTTACCATCATCATCAAATTCCACATTAGATGAAACTGCAAAATACATGTATCTATTCCCTATTGTTGGAATTGTTATTGGAATTTTAGTTGGTTCATTTGGTTTTGGTTTATCTTTTCTTTTGGATCCAATCATAGTTAGTTTTCTTGTTGTCACATCAATTGTAATTGTAACTGGAATTCATCATGCAGACGGGTTAGCTGATTTTGCTGACGGTCTTATGGTAAAAGGTAGTAAAGAGAAGAAACTTAACGCCATGAAGGATCTTTCTACGGGATCTGCAGGAGTAGTTGCAATTGTTTTGTATCTGATTGGATTAGTTGTTGCAATTTCACTTACAACGGGATTTGATTTGTTTAAGGCAATTTTAATTAGTGAAATTTTGGCAAAATTCTCAATGGTTCTGTTGGCAAGTTTAGGAAATTCAGCATCAGTAGGCTCAAACTCTCCTTTTATGAAAATTATGAAAGATAAGAAAAAATTAATGGCAGCTTTTATAATTATGATAATTCCTATTGCATTACTTGGTGAAACTACTGGACTTGTAATGCTTGGTGTGACTGTTGTTGTAACATTGGTAATCTTGGTAATCTCTAATCGTAGTTTTGGTGGAATTACTGGTGACGTTCTTGGCTCGACTAATGAACTGACTCGTTTAGCATCATTGATGGTATTTGTTTCGTTATGATTGGTTTGGTGATGGCTGGTGGTAAAGGGACTCGTATGAATTTAGATGGTGAGAAATTATTACTCAAATACAAAAAACCAATAATTCTTCATGTAGTTGATTCTTTAAACGATTCAAAATGTTTTTCAAAAATACTGGCGCTAACTAGTTCTAATTCTCCAATGACAAAAAAATTGTTAGAACAAAATGAAATTGATATTTTTGATACTGATGGAGTTGGTTATGTTGAAGATTTGAGTTTGGTACTTCAATCTACTGATGACTCTGTTTTAGTTACTTCTGGTGACTTACCATTATTAGATAAAGAAATTATACAACAAATTGTTAATTGCTATGATCCTGAAAAAACTTGGACAAGTATACTTGTAACTAATAATTTTCTAGCAGAACTTGGGTTGGAGTCAAATTATTCTATGCGTTATGATGATCAAAAATGTAATTACACCGGAATTTCTTTGGTTAATGCGAATAAAGTTTCTTCGTCTGAAAACATCGACGAAAATTATATTATAATTGATGATAAGCGTGTTGCATTTAATTTAAACACAAAGCAGGATTATGAATTACTCGGCACTACCTGAAATTTTGCCATTTATTTTAGCTTTGGAACCTGTTGGCTCTGAAATTGTATTTCCGCAAGAATTGCATGAAACTACTGTTGATGCATGAGAATATACTACCTGTAATTCACCGCATTCTTCACAATTGACTTTCTGAAACTTACTTGATGGTTTTGGAATTTCTATGTGTCCTTTCTTCATGCTGCTACCAACTCAAATTTCTTAATTCTAACTCCTTTTTTATTGTATTTCTTTTTACATACAGTACATGTCATAATAGGCGTAACTTTCTTTGTAACTTTGGCTGGTTTTGCAAGTTTTGGGAATTTTTGTCCACCATA
>JACNFV010000131.1 GCA_014384445.1 Candidatus Nitrosopumilus sp.
CCTCATGAACTAAGTGGGGGAATGAAACAAAGAGTGATCATTGCAATGGCATTATTGCTCAAACCCAAATTTGTAATCGCAGATGAGCCTACCACTGCATTAGATGTTTTGATTCAAGCCCAAATCATTAATCTTTTAAAATCTCTAAAAAAAGATGGTATGTCTTTTATGCTAATCACGCATGATTTGGCCGTTTTATCTGAAATTGCAGATAAAGTTGGAATAATGTACGGGGGGCAAATGGTAGAATTTGGCTCTTCAGAACAAATTTACAAAAATCCAAGACATCCATACACTCAAGGACTTTTAGAATCAGTTCCAACTTTGAAAGGCAACACTCCAAAATACATCAAAGGTATTCCTCCAAGCTTACTTGATGCTCCAACACAATGCAGATTCCTTGAAAGATGTCCTCTGGCAATTGAAAAATGCAAGGAGATTCCTCCTAAATTTAAAACCCAAACTGGATATGTTAGATGTTGGTTGTATGAAGATGAAAAATAATCTATTTTTTGTTGAGAAATTCTTCATCAATCTTTTTCAAATATGTTTCCTCTAATCGTGCAATTTCTCTTCCTGTTGTATTTCTGCTAATGATTTTTGCATATTGGACTAGTTCTTGATTTTTTTGATTTTTTTCAAACTCTTCAATTTTCTTAAATGACTCTTGTTCGAATTTCATGATTTCTCTTAATTCTCTGCTAATCTCTATGGCTTTCATTTCTTCATAATTTTTTGAATTTGATTTTCTAAAATTGATCTCATCGATTAATTTTTGAATTTCATCCAATTCTGCCATATTTTTTTAGAAATTATTCAAATATTTTAATTTTGTATTTTCTTTTTGTGTTCTAGTACGTGTTTCAATCCATCTGTCATGCAAAGTGAATCTAAATCAATTTCACAATATGGGCATTTCATGTGTTAGGAATATTTTTTGACAATTGGTAAGCATGAATCGATAATTCTTAACACTTCTGATCTGATGACTTTTTTATCAATTGATATCCAGACTCTTGATTTTTTAATTGCAAATGATATGGTCTGTACTTTCTTTCTTTCTTCCCAGACAAATTCAATCTCTCCTAGATTTTTATCAAAAAACCCTTCCAAATCTGTCTTCATTGCGATGTGTGAAAATTGATACTGGGTATTTTTTTCATTTAATAGGGGAATCAAGTCTGGTCTTCGCTTGTATGCTAGAAGGTCTCCACTTTCACCAATCACGCCTACAAACCTGATGTATGGGCTGATTGTTGCAATTGTATCACAAATAGTTTCAAAATCTTTTTTTGACAATTGATAGAACGTAATAGAGATGATATTTTAATGAATTGTATTGTTTTCATTCAAGATTTAATTAAATACGGCCTGAAAACAGTCTGATTTGTGGATTTTATTGACATTTTTCCATTTGCGCCTGATGTGGGTTATTCCCTTCTGGCTTTAGTCAATTTCTTTGGTTCTCTAGTGCCTTTTGTGCCATTGCCTGCCTTCTTACTTCTTGCTACAATGTCTGTAGGTGATCAATACGATTTGCATATTTTGGCATTGGTATCTGCAGTTACTGCAACTGCTGCAAAACAAATTATTTTCTATATCAGTTCTGGCGGAAGAAGAATGATTAATGAAAAAACTCGAAAGAGAATGCGCCCATTCGAAAGATTGATCAAAAGATATGGTGCCGCAGCTGCATTCTTTGCCGCAGCGACACCTATTCCTGATGATTTGGTGTATGTCCCATTAGGATTGGCAAAATACAATCCTCGACGATTCTTTGTTGCAACTCTTACTGGAAAAATTGTACTGAGTTATTCTATTGTTTTTATTTCTCACCATCTTGGGCTGTCTTTAGTGGAGCCATTCCTTGAAAATGTGGATGACGCCACTCCAATATACATTGGAATCATTATTTTTGGTGCAATGATGACTGCAGTCATTGTGTTACTGCTGAGATTAGATTGGGCAAGAATTCTTGGAAAGTTTGCACCGTGGACTTTGGACGAAAACAATGAAGATTAGTCATCAATTTTAAAATTCCATGGCTTTTCAACCGCTTTTGTTATTCCTATTCTCTGTGATGCGATTATTTTTTTTGGTTTTATTCCTTCGGTGATGTATAGTTCTGATTTTTTTGTTAAATCTACACCGTAATGCTTTTTTGTAATGCCTAGGGCTTGAGCTAGTTTTGCTGGTCCGTTTGTAAGATTTTTTAAATTTGGGCTGCCTCTATTTTTTTGCATAATTTTAATTCCATTTTCAGGCTCGATTGCACGAATAAGTACTGCACCTGCCGCTGTTTTGGGATTTTTTGCTACTATGTTAAAACAGAAATACATTCCATATGTAAAATAGACATATGCAAAACCCACTTCTTCAAACATTACCTTGTTTCTATCTGTAATTTTCCTAAATGCATGACTTGCAGGGTCGTCATTATGCCTATATGCTTCAGTTTCTGTAATTATACCTGATATCTCATTCTGACCTATCTTCCTGATTATTTTTTTTCCTAAAAGATTTTTTGCAACTGTGACAGTGTTTTTTGAATAAAACTCTCTAGGTAGTATAGTCAATATCTATTTTCACTTTTTTATTGTTTTTTAACTCTATAATTAAATCAAATAATTTTACAATGTCTTTTTTCAAAACTGTGATTAATTCCTGATTGTATATCGTAGCAGCTGGGTGTACCGTTAGAAAATACAATTGATTGTTTTTTCTAACTAGTTTTCCTCTAAATTTAGTAATCTCTGAACCTCCTAAAATGGAATTAAATGCTGTATTTCCTAAAATACATATGATTTTTGGTTTGATAATTGATATTTCTTGTTTTAGATATTCCTGACATGTCTCCCTCTCTATTGTAGTTGGCACTCTATTTTTTGGTGGTCTGCATTTTACAATATTTGTAATGTATATGTCGTCTCTTGAAACCCCTGCCCCTTCTAAGGCAATTGAAAGTTTTTTTCCTGCAACGCCAATAAACGGTTCTCCATTTCTGTCTTCATTTCTTCCAGGTGCTTCTCCTACAAAAATTACATTTGAATGAAAGTTCCCTTTGCCTGGAACTGAATTAGTTCTAGTTTTACAAAGATTACACTTTGTGCATTTGATAACATTTTGTTTGATGGTCTCTAGTTTTTGATTCATGTTTTAATTTACACTCTTTACTGTTGCAGTTCCCCTTATTGTCGGTCCACCGTTTCCCATTATCATTGATTGCATTGGATCTCCTTTGCCACAATTAGTAATTGGCCTTACAGTAAAATCATTCCCGCATGCGTCAATTGATTCAAAAAATTCTGGAGCCGTTCCCATAACAATGACGTCCCTTAACAAATCTGTAATTTCACCATTCTCAATTTTTTGGGCATATTGACAAGATATGCTCCAATTGTAACGTCTCATATCTATTGATGGAATTTTCATATTTGATATTAGATAGCCTTGTTTGACATCTTTTATTATCTCATTCACATCTCTATCTCCGTTACCGATACATGTACATGCCATTCGTATTAGAGGCATGAATCGATAATTTGTGGCTCTCATATTTCCAGTTGGCGCCGAATCAAATTCAACGGCTGTTTCTCTATTTTGCATATGGTTTTTTAAAACTCCTTTTTCCACAAGAGTTGTTTTTTTAGTTTCTACTCCTTCATCATCATAGTGATACCACCCCAAACTT
>JACNFV010000197.1 GCA_014384445.1 Candidatus Nitrosopumilus sp.
CGTACCATGTATGACTAGTAAACTAATGATTAAACAACAATGAGGTTAGCTTTGTTAACATTAAAAGTCGAAAAATGTTGATTAATCAAATCGATCATTCTTGAAATACCATGTATGTTTGAGTTTAGTCATGTTTGGACGAACGGACAAAACAACCACAGAACGCACACAACTGATAGACGAAACAACCGAAGATGAAGTAATTGAAACCAAAATCAAAGAATGTCAACGGGAAAACGGTCGTTGCATGGTATCAACATCAAGGAGATTACGCATATTCTACGGAGATGAGAAAGTAAATCGTGTACTTCATAGATTGAATCGAAGAAAACAACGTGGTAACAAGTATCAAGAAAAGGGAATTAATGAAATAATCAATCTTGTAAAAGGATTAGCAAAAACTCGTGATAGTTTTACAGCTCAAAGCAGATTTGAACTTTAACTGATTGTAGAAGTATTTGTGTTCACAAATTTTATGAGAATTTAATTGAATGTGCATTAATTCTTCAAAGGAATAAATCAATTCTTCAGAATATTTTTGATTGTCATTGTCCATTTGGTAAAATGGAATCTTTGTATCATTACCATTATCATCAACGGGCGAAAAGCAACTAGGATCCCACAAACCAACGTGGTCTATTGGTGGTGGCTCATGTTTTGAATCAAAATTGATAGAAAATATCCTCAATGGCAAAGAACAGTATGGACAATGTGGAATTTTTCCCTCTTTCTCGACTTTTAGTTTCCTATATGATATATCGCCTAGATATCTGACAGTATGCGTTCCTTTCTTAACACCTGCATGAGATAGAAGATAACGAGTACAAGTGAAAATATCTTTGTCGGTTTCTAAATCTCCTAGATTCTTGATATTCCATTTTGTCTTATTGTAAAATTCAGTAGTGTTTGTAACGTGACCATATACCAATAAATGAAAATGTGGACTATCGTAAGGCATTGATTTTTTCTTATCTTGAAATCTAAACGGGTGGAAAACTATCATAGCAGTTTGAATATTTGCAACTTTCAAAGCCGTTTGAAGCCACTTCTTTAGACTTGCATAGGTAAGGTTTACAGCTTGATCAGGTGGTGGCGATAGTACAACGTGCCTAAAATTGAATCGTCTTTTCTCTAGGAACTTGGCTAATCTCTTAGTGCTTCTATTTGCCTGACGACCTATCCAAGATTCAAAGCATAACGGACAGTTTGAAACCTTGCAAGTTTTCAAAGTATGTTCGGCATAGTGTTGATGTCTTGGGTGTTGTTTGATATTGTCACAACCGTAAGAAATCCATTTCTTACAATATGGTTTTGATTGTCCTTGAGCTGGCAAATTAAACCCGTCAAATTGTGCTTGTTTCCAATGTGGCGATTGTGTAGCTTGATCAATGTAATTTTGATAACTTGAGATTGGTTTCTCTACTTGGATAGTTTGCGAATGAGCAGGATACAAAATTAATCCCTCAATCCAAATACGGTAATTGTATCATTACATTTAGGATAATCAGTACATGCAATTACAACTAAATGATGATGTTTAGACAAAACTAGAGAAAAATCATGTTGTGGTTTACTTTGTTTCAGTAAATTATAATTAGAAATAGTATCGTTCAATAAGTGACGAAACGTTTGAGGATTGAGCTTACGCTCTCCTTGAACTTTCAAGTTTTCAAATCCTCAATTAATAATAAAGTGCAATCAATCAATTCTTTTTCAGAATGATCCTTTCTTTCTCGATTACATTGTTTACAAAAAATGGAACTCATTTGTTTTGTTCCTCAGCGATATCTAATAGCTCAACTATGATTAGGTCGTAAGTATGGGCTTTCGTTCCTCTCTTAGCTAGTCTATCCCTTGTAGAGTTTTTGACTTTGATTGTAGTGTCAAAGATTTGGAGTTGTGACATGAAAAGTATAGGTAGTAAACTGATATAACTAACGGTTTCCTAAATGAAACCGATTGACAGGTAAATATGATAAAATATTAGAATTTACGCCTACATGGATCAGTACTAATGCATTATTTCTAAAAGTAGGTGGTAATAAAGCAGAATTTCTAAGAAAACTCAAAGAAGCAGAATCAGATGGGTATATTGAAGTGAAACAAGAAGGAAATAAAAAATTCTACAAAAGAAATGATAATGGCGATAGTGAATTAGGTTTTCAAAGTATCATTACCATGATGGAATGGAATCAAAATGTAGAACTTGATAAAATTAAAGAACTAACAACAATAGGTCACAAAACATTAACAGATGAAGGAAAAGAATTACTTGACCATGTGCAAGATCAAGTTGATAGAGCTTACATGGTAATAGTTAGAATGAATTATCAATCAAAGCTTAAAGTGATTAATCAACGAACTGCTAACGAAAGAACAGAACGATTACAACAACATATTGATAAAACCATGAAGGCATTAACAAGCAAATTCAACAATGATTTAATCAGGGAATACTTTCAAAATCACGTTAAGAATTTAGAATTTAAGATTTAATTCTATTTTGTAATTCTAGCATATTATTTTTAATCTCAAGTATGGTATTTTTTAGAGAATCAATCTCTTTGTCTTTTTGATTTAATTCACTAATCTTTTCGTCTTTCTCTTTGAGTTTTTGTTGCAATCTGTATTTCTCATCTATCATTAATTCAGGAATATGTTTTTCATATTCATTATAGAGAGTTTCAAGTACGGGTTTGTGATAGTGATTGTCTAATGGAACTGTTACAGAATGACCCATCAATTTTTCAAAATTGCTAATGTTTACAAAACTATTATTTTTCCCAATAGTATCAAATCGTTTTCTAAATCCATGACATGACATTGTTTTAAAACGACCGTTCTTAGCTTGCTCACGACCTAGTGAATTGCTCACATAACGAGCCATTGTGGTCGTTAATGATTCACTAGCGATAGGCTTGGTAGGATCAGAATATGCAGGAAAAACCCATGAATCAGGCGTTATTATCTCGCCTTTTCTTGCTCTAAACTCAAGGTATTCGTCTAGGGCTTGAACAGCTTCTTTGTGAATGAATGTTTGATATTCCTCAATGCTATCTGCATAGACTAGAACTGATTTTGAGCCGTTGCTCTCAAAAGGCGTTTCATTGATGTGCTTTAATCTCATTTCTCTAAAAGATCCTATTCTTACGCCACTAGCAGATAAGATATGGATTAATGCCCTAAACTTGGGATTTTTGGCATATTTTAGAAGGGTTTGAACTTGTTCTGTCGTGTATGGCACTTGACCCGTTGCCTTTGTTTTTTCAGGTAACATTTTCTTTAATTTTACCCAATTAACCACAACGTCATTCATGCTAAAAAATAACTTCAATGAGTTAAGACAACTGTTCATTGTTCCAAACTGCTTTTTTTGCTCTCTTTGATAGAACATGTAATCTTCAATCATTATCTGAATTTTGAAATCTTGTATCTTTACTAAATCATCAAAGCTCTTGATGATGAAATATTCTTTGAATTTACCTAGATGATAATCATATTGTTTTTTTGTCTTATCTGATTTGATTGATGAATGAAAGAGATAGAGCGAACGTTGTTGCATTGAATTTTGAATTGATCTATCGCTATTAACTAACGGTTTTCTAAGGGATACCGATCGTACCATGTATGACTAGTAAACTAATGATTAAACAACAATGAGGTTAGCTTTGT
>JACNFV010000207.1 GCA_014384445.1 Candidatus Nitrosopumilus sp.
GAGCATATGTTTTAACAATTTTTCTTTGCCAGATAGTTTTTGATAGTATATCCAAAGGGTAGCGATCCATTAGAATTTTAAGCTGCTTTAGACTATCAGTAGAATCTGCAATAATTACCTCGTGCTCAGTTTCACCATACCAAGCTTCAGGAGATAATTTTGAAATCATGGCGACTGCATGTTCGCCTGTAACTTTCCAGCACCAAATTTTAGAATATTTATCAAGAACATATTCCAATGTACCAAAAGTTTCTAGTGATGTCGTCATAATTTGTAGCTAGAAATTTTTTTTCTCTTATGAATCTTCAGGTTGTATAAGATCATATTAGAAATAGTCAAAAATCTGGAAGGCTTAAAATAGAACATACAAATTTTTCTTAAGACCAAAAATGAGAGTAAAAGAGACTAAATCTATTGAATGTGATTAATAATAAAGATATGAACTTATTTTTAAAAATCAAGGTAGCATAGGTTTAAAATTCATTAAAAACAGTAAGGCATATGGAATTTATACAAAAAGAAAAACCAGCGGTAGAGAAACCAATAATCATAGCAGCTATGCAAGACATGGGAAACGTGGGAAGCATAGTAATTAATTTTATAAATAAATCATTAAAAACAAAATCTTTTCGAACTGCAAAAGTATCTTTTCCAACATATGTAATAGATAACGGAGGACATGTTGATCTACCAAATGAAAGTTGGGAATACAAATACACAGATGATTTAATCATATTTGGAGGAGGAAACGGCCAACCTCAAAATAATAATGAATTGAATTTACTGTGTCAAGATGTGATAGATGTTGCAAAAGAGTATTCTGCAAAATTTATTTACACATTAGGCGGATTTCATACAAATAGAATTTTAAAAAATAATCCTAAAACGTACATTACTACAACATCAATAGAATTAAAAAAACAAATGGAAAGATTAGGGGTAGACATGACACCTCAAAAATCACTAATAACAGGATTCAACGGTTTAATCCTAGGATTTGCCAAGAAACACGATATTCAAGGAATTGGCATGTATGGAGAATTAAATCAACCAGAAATACCACAGTATAGAGCAGCAATCAGCATCATTAAAACAATTGAGAAATTGACATATAGAAAATTAGGAGATACAGAGGAATTAGAAATTTTAGCACGAGAGATTGAACAAAAATTTAAAAATTAATGTGTGGTCCCAACTTCATGTGCAGGTGTATTTTCATCATGGCAATCACAGCTACATAGATGAGTTTTGTGATTATTCATGCAATCTATACATTCAAAATGTTTTCGAGTTTCACAGGGAGCGCAAATCATATAATAATCATGATTAATACATGAATTTGAATATTTCTTTAGATACAGAGGAACAAAATGGGTTTTCGGTACATTGTAAGAAGGTTTGAAGTTAAAACAAGAGATCAGTTTAATCAAAAAATTATTGTTAATATTTATTAAATAATTTAATAATTATAAATTAATTGAAAATATATCACAAAACATCTTGCATCACATGTAAAAAAACCATCACAGAGATGGAGCGAATGAATTTAGACATAGATGCAAGAGATTTTTTTAAAGATCCATTAACAGAATCAGAGTTAAAAAAAATAGTTAAAATGACAGGGAAAAAGCCATCAGAATTACTCAGAAAAAGAGATAAGATGTACAAGGAGAAGGATTTAGGAAAAAATGAAAAAACAGATTCAGAGTTAATCAAACTTATGGTAAAAAATCCAGGACTGATATTACGTCCAATTATAATTTTAAAAAATAAGGCATTGGTAGGAAAAATAGATATTAAAAACATAAAAAACTAACTAGAATTTTCTTTGATAAAAATTCTAATTGCTTCTAAATGAGAGCAATTTGCGGTTTTGCCATTACCATGATGAAATTTATAATAATTTTTGAAGCCAAGACATTCGCAGGAATCAGAAGTTACAAAATATGATTTTTCAGGATTTGATGAAGACCTAATTTGAAACAAATCTTTTTCAATTTTAGATACGCAGCCAGAATCAACTAGTTTTTGCGCTTTTTTGATTGTGGCATCACTGCTCATAACATCACGGCAATAATTTAGACATTTTAACCTTCTTTGAAATAATCATGCAGGAATATAATAATAAAATATAGTTAATTAGGAATAATCTTAGAGCTAGGACATGTTTTGTTTAATTCTTTTTTGAGTCATACATTTGATGATGATATTTAATCAGCAATACGCCAATAGTTGCAAGCACGAGTCCTAAAAAATATCAAATACAAAAGTATTCAAAACTAGTACATCAAAAATTACAATGATGAGGGATACTAAAAATAATTAAAATGTTAATTTTTTATTATGTAATCTGTATAAAGCAGAATTTTATTAAATTTTAAATTCAAACTTTGCATTATTGTTTTGAAAGTATTGCTGTATTGGAATTCTAATGTGTTTTTGAGGATATTTAGCTAAAAGAGCATTCAAAATTTTATCGATATAACTAATCAATATTTTTTTTCTTTCTTGTACTGTTTGAGGCGAAAGAATTCCCATATCCTCATGTAGTTTATTTTGAATCATAACAAGATATGCACGATCAGCGTCATCTTGTATACGCTCTAGTAAATCTAGGCTTTTTTCCCTTAACCGGATATTATCGGATTTCATAATGGTTGGAATTTGTTTAATAAAATTTATTTGTGTTTTTTGATTTGATTCAAAATATTCCATCATTTTTAAAAAATTAAACTCGCTTTGAGCATTCTCATTTTTTTTATATATCAATTTATTTTTGTCAGGTTTAGTTTGAAGGTAACCAACAAGTTCTAGAATTTTAAGAGCATTGGATATAGCAGTCTTATCACCGCCAATTTTTCGAACAATGTCATTTGTTAATTTCCAATTACCAGTTAATTCAATTATTTTATCATCATATTTGGTTGTCAATCAGTATAATTTTTGAACCCGATAGTTAAATGATGCCCATAAGACAAAGGAGTCAAAAAAAAGCCAGTCTAATAATATTATAACCTATTTTTTACAGTAGTCAACATTGAGTATGAAAAAATACATTGCCACACGTACAGCGACAATGTTTGGCGTGTTGTTAATTACATTATTAATTACAATATTACTGGTAGGTTCCAACATGGATACAATTCTAAAACAAGGTATTGTTTTTCAAGTACGATCTGAAATTATTGAAAATCCCGCAATAGCAGAAAGTTTTTCGTCAGTTAAAGATTTTGAAGCATTTATTCAAGATCAAACAAATCAAAAAATAAAACATCTAGGGTTAGATGAGCCGTGGTATTCACCTCAAAGAATTGGACTTACAATGTACAAGATAATATTATTAGATTTTGGACAAGCCACATTTCTTACTAGTGATTCAGGTTCTTCAGATGTGAAAGATATTATTTTTGAAAAATTGCCAAAAACAATTCTTCTATTCACATCAGCTACGGTAATTATTTCCATAATAGGTATATTTGTTGGGGCATTAGCTGCAAGTAAAGTCGGTTCTATAATAGACAGAATTACATCAAGTTTTGCAATAATAAGTTCAAGTTTTCCAGTGTGGTGGATTGGAATGTTGATGATATTTTTATTTGCATTCACATATCAAATTTTTCCAGCAAGAGCAACTCCAGACATTCCAGCATCAAGTCCAG
>JACNFV010000079.1 GCA_014384445.1 Candidatus Nitrosopumilus sp.
ACAAGTTATGGATGCTGAAACATTTGAAACCATAGATGTTGCTATGATTGACGATTCAGTTAAAGGAAAATTGGAAAATGGACAAAATGTTGATTATTGGGTTGTAATGGAACATACCAAAATTATGTCTATCAAAAATAGTTAGGCTAATAATTTTACAAAAATATTTTCATTTATTTAATTATAATAATAATGATATTTTTATTTTAATCATAGCACTAAAATCACTGATATTTACAAATATTGTGGATGCTGATGATTGTTGGAAAAGCCGTCTGATTTGTGATGACGATTATGAGTATTGAAGCATCTCTTTCAATACATTTTAGAATTTTATTAAGCTGTTTTTTTATTAGATTATGAAATTAGCTTGTCTATTTTCTGGTGGAAAAGACAGTGCATATTCTATTCATGTTGCTCAAAAACAAGGCCATGATGTTGTATGTTTATTGAGTATATTTCCAAAATCTGATGAGAGCCATCTTTTACATCATCCCAATTTAGAATGGACTAAATTACAATCTGAATCTATGAATATTACACAATTAACTGCTATCTCTACTTCTGATGATGCTGATGATGAATTAATTATAATTGAGAATTTACTCCGACAAGCAAAAGCCCAATTCCAAATTGATGGTTTACTTCATGGTGGAATTAAAAGTAAATTTCAAAAAAAACAATTTGAAACTTTATGTTTAAAATTAAATTTAATTCCAGTTGCTCCATTGTGGGAACTTGAACCTGTAAAATACATGAATGATTTACTTGACTCTGGTTTTAGTTTTATGATGATAACTGTCTCTTCTGATGGTTTAGATGAACAATGGTTAGGAAAATTAATTCTAAAACCTGATATTGAACTTTTACGTAATCTATCTTCAAAATTTGGATTTAATTTAAATTTTGAAGGCGGTGAGGCTGAAACTTTTGTAATTAACTGCCCTCTATTTTCTAACCCAATTAAAATTAATAAATTTATAAAAAATTGGGATGGATATCGAGGAAGGTTTGAAATAGTGGATGCGGAATTAAATTACAATGCTTGATGGATTAAAAACTGGATTAGGGGATGCAATCAAAAAGATCCTTAAATCTTCTGGCATTGATGAAGAAATAATTAAAGATCTTTGTAAGGATGTTCAAAGAGCCCTATTAACTTCTGACGTGAACGTACGATTGGTTCTTGAAATTACAAAACGATTAGAGGAACGATCATTAAATGAAACCCCTCCTCCTGGTCTATCGCGTAAAGATCACATTGTAAAAATTCTCTATGATGAACTCTCAAAATTACTTGGTGATGAATCTGATTTTAATTTTATACCTGGAAAACAAAATAAAATAATTTTATTGGGAATTCAAGGAAGTGGTAAAACCACTGTGGCCTCAAAACTTGCTAAATTTCTGACTGGTCAAGGGCAGAAAGTTGGTGTTGTTGGTGCTGATACTTATCGACCTGGCGCTTTAATCCAGCTAAAAATGATGTGTGAAAAATCTGGTGTTGAAGTTTACGGTGAAGAAAATAACAAGGACTCTCCAAATATTGTAAAAAATGGTTTAAAGCATTTTGAAAGTCAATCTCTTGATGTAATTATAATTGATACTGCTGGTCGTCATAAAGAAGAAAATGATTTACTTGAAGAGATGGGTAGAATTAACAAAGTTGCAGAACCTGATTTGTGTTTACTTGTAATTGATGGTACTATCGGGCAGCAATGTTTCGCTCAAGCTGAAGCATTTCATAAGATTATTCCAGTTGGTGGTATAATCGTTTCAAAACTAGATAGTTCTGCAAAGGGTGGGGGCGCACTTGCAGCATCCGCTGCAACCGGTGCACAAATAATGTACATTGGTACTGGTGAAAGAATTGATGATTTAGAAAAATTTTCTCCAACTAGGTTTGTTGGTAGATTGCTTGGAATGGGTGATATTCAAGCTGTATTGGATTTAGCAAAAAGATTGGAGAACGAAGGTGATGATGTTAGAATGAAACGAATTTCAAGTGGAAAAATGAATATGGATGATTTCTTTTATCAGTTGGAGGAAGTTACTAAAGTTGGTTCTTTGAAAGGACTACTTGACAGTATGCCTGGAATGTCTGGTATGGTTAAAGAAGATCAAGTTGATCAAATGGAAGGCAGAGTTTCAAAATGGAGATACATAATTCAAAGTATGAATAAAGATGAAAAAGCAGATCCTGACTTACTTAATTCATCTAGAATTAAACGAATTGCCCGTGGTTCTGGATGGCCTGAGAGTGAAGTTAAAGAATTAGTTAAAAATTATAAAAATTCTAAGAATTTAATGAAGGCCTCAAAAGGTCGTCAAATGCAAGGTACTCTTAGAAAAATGGGATTAGGATAATTTTCTAAGCATATCTTTAAAAATGTCTGAATATCAAAAAATTGTTCCTATCGTAAATGATATTTTAAAGAATCATGAATTATGTTGTCATTGTTTAGGCAGGTTGTTTTCAAAACAATTACACCTTTCTTCAAATAAACTTCTTGGTCAAAAATTAAAGAAAAATTTTGAATCTTCTCAAAAATGTTTCATTTGTAAGAATTTATTTGATAATCTGAATTATTTTTTAAAAATGATGATTGATTACACATCTGATTATTCTTATCATACGTTTGGTATTGGGATTACTGTTAAACCCTCTATTATTGATAGAGATGATTACATTAGATCCAAATACAAACTAGCAGGAACTGATAGTGTTAAAACTGACATTACAAAAGAATTGTGTAAATCTTTTTCTAAAAAATCAAAAAAAGTTTTAGATTTTTTAGATCCTGAAATCCATTTTTTAGTAAATTTTAAAAATGAATCTTGTCAATTGTATTCTAAATCTATCACTTTCTCTGGAAGATATGTGAAGACCATGCGTGGAATTACTCAAAAACAAAAGTCCTGCATAAATTGTAATGGTGATGGGTGTAGAACTTGTCTACTTCACGGTATTTCTGAATTTACTAGTGTTGAGGGAATAATTTCACTATATCTTTTTAAAAAATTTGGCGGTACTACTACAAAATTTACTTGGATTGGTGGTGAAGATAAATCTAGTCTTGTTCTAGGTACCGGTAGACCTTTTTTTGTTAAACTCAACCATCCCAATAAACGAACATCAAAATTAACTTCGATTGATCTTGATTCTATTAAACTTAAAAATTTAAAAATTATTGATAAATTTCCTCAAAAACCCATTTTGTTCAGTTCTTCTGTCGAGATTAAAATTTCTTCTAAAAGTACTATTTACTCAAAATATCTAAAAACATTAAAAAATATTTGCAATGCCCCTGTCGTGGTTTATGAAACATCTGGAAAATGTTTTGAAAAGCAAATTTTCTCTCTAAGTTACAAAAAACACTCTTTGCATACTTTTTCTCTATTTATGAAAGTTGAAGGTGGATTACCAATACGACGACTAATCGAGGGCGGTGATGTTTCTCCTAATATCTCTGACATTCTTAAATGCAAATGTACGTGTGAAGAATTTGATTTTCATGATATTGAGGTTTGATCATAACAATTAACTACCCCGAAATTTTCTAAATTTACATGCCAATGAGAAAAACAGGTAAACATCAAAGACACGCTGATCAAAGAGAAAATAGACGTAAAGTCAAA
>JACNFV010000204.1 GCA_014384445.1 Candidatus Nitrosopumilus sp.
AAATTCCAACTGTGTTTCAATTTTTCTAAACGTATAACGGTTTAATACTTGTGGTCTATGCATGATTTTGGATATCAAATTTCTAAAGAATTACTAGATGTTGTTGAAATTATTTCCTGAAATCATATTTGACAATCATATTTTGATATTATTAACAAAAGAAAACAGTGGTTATTGAATGACTTCTATGGATAAAATGGGAATGATTATTGCAGTGGCAATAGTTGCTGCCGCAGTTGGTTTTACCCTGACTGGTGGAAGTGGTATCCCATCAGATATCTCAGCAAAAGTTGCGCCAGTAATTGATCAAGCAAAAGAAATTAAACAAAACATAGAGCCTGCTGTTGAAAAAATTAGGGAGATGACAAAAGAAAGTAAAGAAATTTTGGAAGAAACTAAAACAGCTACAGAAAAAGGAATTAAAGTAGCTGAAGAGTTGGCCAATCCCAAGGCAACAGTTAGACTAGTAAGCATTCCTGCTGGAACATCTGTTACTGGATGTGAAAATGTTGGCAAATGCTATGATCCTTCATCTCTAATAATTTTCAAAGGTGTAGAAGTTATTTGGAAAAATAATGATTCAGCAGCACATACAGTTACTAGTGGTGATATCGTTAACGGACCTGATAAAAAATTTGACAGTGGATTAATAAAATCTGGTAAGACTTTTACTCATAAATTTGAGGAATCGGGAAAATATGCTTATTTTTGCATGATTCATCCATGGGCAAATGCCTCAATCACTGTACAATAAGGAATTGAAGAACATTGGTGACTCAAAATGCTCTTTAAAGGTGTAATAATTGTGGCAGGAATTACACTGATTGCTCTTTCTTTAGTTGTTTTATTCTTGTAATATTCAAACATGAGAATTTACGATATTAACTTAATACTTTTCAACATATTATATGCATGGTAAAAAAACCTGTAAAAAAATTAGCATCGTCACCATCAAAGTCAAGTTTTTCTGATTTTGACAGGGCTTTTGATACATTTAGAAAAGATTTAGAGAAATCATTTTCTTCTTTTCCAAGAATAGATTTCCCATCATTTCCAAAATTGTCTGAAACTGGTTGTGATGTAATAGATGAAGGTAATCAACTTCGAATGAAGATGAATATGCCTGGATTGAAGAAAAATGAGATTAATCTCAATGTAACAGATAATTCAATTGAGGTTACAGGAGAGCACAAAGAAGAAGAAAAAAAGAAAAACTTTTTGAGAAAAGAACGACACAGTATGTCCTATTATCAGACCATACCCTTGTCTGAAAAGGTAATTCCTGGAAAAGTAAAGGCAAAACTTACTGATGGTGTTTTAGATGTGACTCTTCCCAAAAGTAAACCTACATCTATACAAAAGAAAAAACCTGTAAAAGTACAGTGATTCTTTCTTTTTTTATTTTAAGATAATGTATTTTTAACGCTGTAAAATTAGTATAAACTAATTAGCTGTTTCTAATTTTCGAATACTTTTTAAATTTATTTCACTATACTATGCCTTATGGGAAATAAATCCTGCAAAATATGTGCTTCTAGATTAGAAGTAGAACGTAGATGCAAATTCTGTAATGAGCCAACTAGACTCTTTTGTCACACTTGCGGAATAATGGCAGAAAAAATTGCACATCCTGCATGTATGATAATCGATGTTAATAGAATGCTTGTACAAACGGAAATGCATCACTAATTTTTTCTTTTTAAAATTTTTTTATCTTGATTCGACAAAAATCACATCTACAAGATCATTGTTACTTCGTTTGGTAACTGTATCTCTATTTGCACTATGATAATTTTGCAAATGAGACTTTCTAGTTTTTATTCCATATTCTCTGCATAATCTGCAAAAGTAGGTCACTTGTCTGTCTGCTCTTGCTCTTGATTGATTTTCGTATTCTAGTGTTGCAGTTTGCATGGGGAGATTAATGAAACTCTGATATTTTAATATTGTCAGTGCCATGACATTATTGTCATATATAGAGAATATATGCAAAAAATTAATATAATGTAATGTGTATTACATTAATTCGGTGATTAAAAGATGTTCGATGACCAATTCGAAAAAACATTTCGAAGATTATCTGGCCCCTTTTTTTCAATGGGAGATGTCTTTGAAATTCCAGATGGAACACAAGTCCAAACAGTTGGACCATATTATTACGGCTATCAGATGACCGTAGGACCTGATGGAAAACCCGTTGTAAAAGAATGGGGTAATGCAAAACCAACCGCTGCAATTAGTGATTCTGGAATACGAGATGTGTATGTGGATGAGACGATTAATGAAAAAGATCGTGTTCTCAAACTCCTAGCTGAAATGCCAGGTATAGAAAAATCCGACATTCAAGTCAATGTCGCAGATGACATTGTGTCAATTTCTGCTGAACGCGGAGAAAGAAAGTATGTAACCAAGATCCCGTTAAAGTACGACATTGATGAAAATTCCGCAAAAGCAAAATACACAAATGGCATATTGGAACTGACATTTTCTCTTGCCGATGAAAAACCAAAAGGCAAGATTGTGTCAGTAGAATGATTGGAGGTACAATGAAATGAAAAATATTTCATCACTACACCAATTCAAAGAGTCTGTCAAATCTTCCATGGAAAAAGTTTCTTCATATCCTGAAGACATTATTTCAAAATGGAGGATTGGGAGAAAAAACTTTCCTTGAGGTGAAAAAAATGCCAGATACTTTGTGTAGACAATGCGGAGGGGAGTTGGATGTGGGAAAGCAATGTTTTCATTGCAATCAACCTATCCAGCTAACTTGTACAAAATGCACAAATCCTACAGAAGTCCGATTCCACAGCCAATGCATGTACCGTGAGGAGATACTATGTCATACAGTAGCAGCTTTTGCATAACTCATAGTGTACATGACTCAAACATGTGGGGATTCCTTTCCCCTCACATGTCACAATTTTTGTGAGTATGCACAACAAATGTTTCGGAGGTAACTCGAGATGAATATAAAAATTCCCAAGATCATTCTTGGGATTCCTATTGTTATTTTAGCAGCAATAATTATTGAAATTGCTATAGATGGTACAGAAACTGAAATTTTTACTCCTACAAATTCAATGAGTCCAGAATTTGAAGAAAACCCTAGAAATGAAAATCCTGAGACCCTTCCAAATAATTTGTATTCAGGACCGTTTGCAATTTTAGATGGAACTTATGGTGTTGATGACACTGTATTTCTGATTGGAAGTGAAATTCCATTGGATTCTAAAGGAACAATTGATTTTATTCGTCCTGATGGGATAATTCATCACAAATATCCTTTTGATGGCTCAAAGAGTGCAGTAAACCACTATTTTACCCCTGTATCATCAAGTGATTTGGAAGAATGTTCAAACTGTAAATTCTTTGGAACTTGGATAGTTTCTTTTGAATCTGATTCTGGATCTTTGTATGCTCCAATGAGTTTTGATGTAATTGGAGAAAATTTTGAAAAGGAGAAATTGCAATAAACTCTGAAGTTGAATCATACGTTCTCATAATGGGGATTATTAGATTGGTTCCAATTCTCTATCAAAAATAAGCAACTGTGTATAGTATTGACAGTGTAAAATATGTTTAATACTTGTGGTTTAAGAAACAATTCGTGCAAATTTGTGGTATTGATGAT
>JACNFV010000046.1 GCA_014384445.1 Candidatus Nitrosopumilus sp.
TATGACACTGAACCAATATCTGAACCAACTTGTGGTAGAGGAACTATTCTGAAAGATGGTCAGTGTATAGTAGATACATCTAAGATTGTTGAGGAAAAATCCTCAAAAGGTGGTGGTTGTCTAATTGCTACTGCAACATACGGCTCTGAACTAGCACCACAAGTCCAAAAACTACGAGAAATTCGAGATAATTCACTATTGCAGACTGAATCAGGCACAAATTTTATGAATTTATTCAATGATTTCTACTATTCATTCTCACCAATTATTGCCGATTATGAACGAGAAAATCCTGTATTCAAAGAAGCAGTAAAGATAACCTTGACTCCATTGATTAGTTCGTTATCAATTTTGAACTATGTTGATATGGATTCAGAAAGTTCAGTGTTAGGGTATGGAATTAGTTTAATTTTATTGAATATTGGAATGTATGTTGGAATTCCTGCAATTGTAATTGTTGGAATTAAAAGAAAGTTTTAGACTTTCATCATATAATCCCAATAATTAATAATGCCTGTGATTTTTCCATTCTTTGAAACTAGAACACAATTGTTTTGTTGAAGAAATTTTGTAATCCACGTCTTTGGAGTATCATGAGGAATTATAGCTGGTGATTCTTCCAAAATATCTTGAACCATAATATTATTTATTTCTCTGTTGTTTTTTTCTAAATAATTCTCAAGACCCTTTTTAGTAATTTTTCCTAAAAGATATCTTTCTTTATCATTAGTCAGTACAGGTAAAAGCTCAATATCTTGTTCACCATCAAAGATATCTTTTGCATCTTGAGCAGTTTTACCTGGAGTTAAGAAGATGAGAGGCGTTGTCCAAATTTCTTCTAATGTGGTTTCTTTTTTATCACTTTTTTGATAAAGATATTCAAAGATTTTTTTATAGTTTTCAGCACTTGGTTTCGCTCTATCTGTTTCTATCTGACCAATCATGTTAGTTGAAACACCAATTGCTTTTGCAAGTTCACTTTGTGTAATGTTTAATTTTATTCTAAACTCTTTAATCTCATCAAATTTTGGAAAATAACTCATAATATGATGAAAATGTTAGTACAGTTAACATTTTCTTAGTTGGTCTCTAAATGTCATTTTGACGTATAGAGTGTATGAAATCAGTTCAATGTTTAGACCATAACATAGAATTTCAGTTACCAACAACTGAAGAAGAATTTCTCTCAGGAACTCTACATGAACAAGTAGAGGATATTTGTGAACACTCTGAGAGATACCCAAAATGTAGATTCCAGGAGGTAAGAAATTGAATTTTGAGCCTAATTTCACCCTCAAATCAAGCCTTTTGCTGGTTCAGGACAAGGTTCAGTATAGACAAAAGAGAATTCTTGAACTAAGGTCAAGAGGTTTCACAAATGTAGCGATTTCTGAACAATTGAGGTATAGTCTGTCTACAATTGAAAAAGACATCGCAGTTATTCGTGGTGATTCATCACAATGGAGATTTGTTAACAATGACTGAACGAATGATTCTTGATTGGTGTCCATTGTGTGGAGAAAAACTACCTGATGATTTTAGATTAACCCGACTATTCCATGATAGAGTGTGTCATCCCGGATACATGTTACTTCATCTTGGTGTAACTGAATGTGAACATAATGAAAAAACACATTATTTGAAAATTCAGGCTGAAAAAGAGTTACCCATATTCCATTTGGAATTTTGTGATGAATGTTACAAAACTATTCCAAGTGATGTAATAGTTGAGGATGAAAAAATAGATAAAATCCAAAGTAAATTTGATGGAGAGCAATCCTAATGCACTATCAATGTACCTCTTGTGATATTAAAGATACAAGCTTGGATGATTTTGAAGAATGTCGACAGAACGGTCATGATATTTTAGAATTTCTTGATGCAGAAGATCACAGTATTGTCAAACCTATATCAAGCAAAATAAACAACAAAAAAGCAAGTTTTGATGATAAAGATAAAATCGATGATGCTGCAAAAGAACTACAAAATAAATACAAATTTGTAACTCTAAGAAAAACGGGAGAAATTTTACTATACACTGGAAAAATTTATGATAACCTCCAAGCCGAGTCAATTATCAAAGAAGAAACTGAAAAATTAATTCCAAACTGCACAACATATCACAGAAATGAGGTGGTAAACAAAATCAAGGCACAGACAGGTGTGAATTTAGATGCTTTTGATGCAGACCCTAATTTAATAACATTAGAAAATGGTATTTTGAATTTAGATACATTGGAATTAAAACTGCATACTCCAGAGCATCATAGTCGAGTTTTATTACCTGTAGAATATCACAAGCCAAAAAGTGATGACATTGAAGAAAATCTAAAGGACACTCTATTCTGGAAATTCCTAAAATCGTCTTTTACGGTTAATGGTAAATTTAGAAAAGATGATTTTGAAACAACTCTTGAAATTATTGCTAGTCCTATAATCAAACACCATGTAGATGAGAAATCTTTCATGTTCTTAGGTCAAGGAGAAAATGGAAAATCTGTTTGTCTTAGCTATGTTGAATCATTACTTGGAAAAAACAATGTATCGAACATAACTCTTCAAGATATCTCTGATGATAAATTTATGAGGGCAAACTTGGTTGGCAAGTCTGCAAACATCTTTTCGGATTTGGAACAAAATGAGTTAAAACATACTGGAAAAATAAAAGCCATAACATCCGGTGAGGGAATTGAAGTTCAAAAGAAACATCAACAAGGGTTTACTCTTTATCCATTCTGTAAACTATTCTTTTCTTGTAATAGATTTCCAAAAGTCTATGATCAAACTCAGGGATTCTTCAGAAGATGGATCATAATCAAATGGGATAGAAACTTTGAGAATGATCCAGAAAGAATAGAGTATCTCCGAGAAAAACTTGCGTCTAATCTTGAAGAAAAGAACCTGGTATTTTCTTATCTTGTAAATATTGCCAATAGATTAAACAAAGTTGGTAAATTTACTCATTCAAAAGATTGGAAAACCATTCAAAAAGAATGGAATGCAAATGCTGATCCTATTGATGACTTTGCTACAAACTACATAATTGATAGTGAACATCATAAGACTAAGAGAGAAACATATCAGTTTTACAAAGAGGTGATGTTATCCAAGGGTGAAACTCCTTTGGGAATTGGTCAATTCAGTAAGGCCTTTTCAGAATATCGTGATGAGGGGAGAGACCATTTCGATAATAAGACTCAGAGACTTTGGTATAACATAGACTTCAAAAGACCACAACAAACCACATTGAAAGAAGTCGATGATATAAAATCCTGACACTTTTGGTTTACTTTCTTTTTCTATACACAATAATTATTCTCTAATGAAAAAAGAAAGTTACGACAAAGTGTCATAATGCATTGGATGAAACCCTGGCATTGCCGGGTTGTTTTATTTTTGATAGTAATACTCTCAAAATAGGCACAAGATGTGATAGTATTTTGGCAGTAATCCTGCAAATTTAGGTTTGAACATGTGCAGTATTTTGAGAATCTGACCCCCTGAATAGCTAAATACTATAACCACGTAATGATATCATGGGATATTTTGTAAAGGCACAGTTTGCCCAGAACATGTCAATTGAAGTTTCAGGTGATGATGTGGCTATAGTGATACGATTGTTAAATGAGACGA
>JACNFV010000157.1 GCA_014384445.1 Candidatus Nitrosopumilus sp.
CGTTGTTGAATGCTCCCATGAATGCCGAGCCGGATTCTGTTTGTAGCAATTGGTTGTCACGAATTTCCCTGAGCATCTGAACCTGCGGAGACATTTCTGAGCCGTATGCTGCTGTTGCGATTAGACAGCCGCCGCCCTCTTCTTCATTTAATGGATTTGTTAGTTGAGCAGATGCTTCACCTACTATAATATCAAAAGAAACTATTTCTGGTGTAATTGGTGTAAATAGAATTCCTTCTACATCTATTACCATGTTGTATGTGCCATCTTGTGGAAATTCAAATTTGAATCCATTAATGACTCCTTCAGATGTATGAATTAAGTTTGGAGTTTGAAAAATAGTTTTTTCAGATTCTGTAATTGTAATTTTATAATCTACATGCACCTGAGTTTTTTGTGTCATAGGATTGATGAATTCAATTGGCAATCTGGTTAATTCGCCAGTTTTGATTTCTTCATAAGACAGTTTAACATCCAATGTTCCCTTATCCGTTGACACTGTTTGAGATTCAGCAAATGCCGGAATCATAAAAAGTGGAATTAGTAATAAAACTAACAAAAATTTCATAATCTCTATTTTTATCTAACAAATAAAAATTATACTTAAAATTTCATCTTAAAAAATTGCCACGAATAGAAATTCTATACCATCTTTAAATATGGAATTAGCCAAATTTTTCTATTGTTTAAACAAATTGGATTGCTCATTATTGTAATTGGAATTTTTACAATTCCAGCTATTATTCCGGATGTATTTGGACACGGACTTGGTGGAGATCAAGCTGAACCAATCACTTTTGGAGATATGGAAGTAACTGTGAGAACACAGTTAGATCCGTCTGACATAACTGTTGGATATCTTGATCCCACAAATATGCAAATACGTTTCTTTGACACCTTAACTGACAAAAATCTTGACAAGGTAACATATCGAGTTGAACTTTGGCAAAGTGGAGAGCTTTTAGCTAGAAGTTTGTTTTATGACAATGATGGACGATTAGATGTTAAAATTAAACCAAAATTAGGATGTGATTCAGATCCTATTGAAACCTGTACAGTTTATGGAGGTTCAGAGCATGCTAGCGCTCCTGGTGCACTGTTTGTTCAAGGTGCAGAATGTAATGATGAAAATTTAGAGATATGTGGAAGACCTTCGATGACTGGTCCAATATTTGTTAAAGGTGGACTCTATAAAATTTCAGTTGATATTGAAGCGGCCACTAGTCCAAGAAGTGTATTAGCTGAAAGATTAACTTATGACACTTTTGTTAGTATTGCACAAGAACAAGATTTCTTTTTGAAAACAGCAAATGCTGAAGAAATTCCAGTTGTAGTAAAAACATACTATGATGAAGTTGAAAATTTTGCATTTGATACATCAGATAATTCAATTTCGTTTGACATGCCATTTGATTGGACTCCTGATTATGTTGATTTGGTACAAGTTGTCCATGAAGAAATTAGAGTTCCAAAATCATTTGCGCCATATGGGGAAGGGAAACAATTCAAAGGATACGTTAATGGTATAGAAATTGATCAAAGAGCAATTCTAAATGATCCTTATTCTTCTGAGGAAACAAACATTGTTCATTTTTTAATTTCTAAAAACGAATTAGTAAAAATTAATGAAAAGTTAGGTCCAAATAATTTTGATAATCCTCAAATGGATTTCAAATTGGTTCCATTAGATGAACCTGAAAGAAGCTCAACTGAATTTTATCTTGTAGATACTCAGAATTATGAAAAAACCCCTACAACTGTAAATATTTCATGGGATGGACAGTATGGTGCAAACCAAGATGTTCCTTTTACGTTCACATTCTTTAATGAAAATCAAAATCTTATCAAAGATGTACGATATACCTACGTAGCTCTGGATGAATTTGATAACGAAATATCTCGATACAATGGAGATGATTTGGTTAATCCTGGAATAGTTTCAACTGAGGGAATTGACATTCAAAATATCTATATTCCCTCTGAAGGCCCAGTTCGTTTTGATATTCTAGTTTATGGGACTGGATTGGATTACGATTCAACTTATTCTGGCATTGGCTCTACTATAATTGAACTCGGTACTGGCACCCAATCTGAAATTCCTAAGAAATCTGCAATTTTAGAAAAACCTACAATCCCATCCTGGATCAAAAACAACGCAGGCTGGTGGGCAGATGGAACTATTGACGATAACTCTTTCGTTCAAGGAATTCAATTCCTAGTTAAAGAAAACATCTTAAAAATTCCATCCACTGCACAAGGAACTGGCTCTACTGATGAAATCCCATCCTGGATCAAAAACAACGCAGGCTGGTGGGCAGATGGAACTATTGATGACGCTGCTTTCGTTCAAGGAATTCAATTCTTGATTAAAGAAGGGATTTTGAGGGTCCAATAATAGATTTTTAAATAAATTTTGAGAGAGATAAACATGAAAGACATCAATGACATAATGCCAAAAGTACCTAACATGAAATGGGGAGCACTAATGAACAAACCTCCCACCAATGAAAAATTTAAAGAAATGAATAAAATTTTTCCTGATAATGGTAAATGGCATACTGTATTTGAAGAAAATAATTCAATTACAATTGATGGAAAAGAAGTTCTAAAGAAAGATCCAAACAAGTGGACATAGATTGAAAAAATTATTGCTAATTTTATTTTTAATATTTTCTTGTGGCTTTCTAATTAATTTTAATGACGTTTACGGTCATGGTGTTGGAAGCGAAATATTTCCCCCAGTAGAACTGGATGGCAAACTCGTAAGTGTGGAAGTTTCATCCTCAACAAAAGATGATGTGGAAAATGATGATCAGCAAATTTCTATTTCCCTAATTGATTTTGACTCTAAAACCACTTTGCGTGATGTCACATTTTTAATAAAATCTGAACGTGGGGAGCAATTTCTTTTTGAAAAAGAATTCAAAGCTGACAATGGATTTTTAGTTTTTAATTTCATTTCAGAAGATACTAATTCAATTATTGTTGACGAAAAAGATAGCGGCGAAGATTTTTTCAGTTCGTTATTGGGTCTTGAAAGTAGACTAATTGACGTTAAAGGACCAAAACTTAGCGAAGGAGGATTGTACAAATTGGACATTAGTATAATTACGGCTAATGGCTATTCTGAGAAACTAGAAATTCCACTTGTTTTTAATGCAGGAATATCTATTGCACAAACTACCACTCATAATTTTGTTGATCCAAGTTTTGGCCAACAAAATATTCAGGTGGTTACGTACTATGATGAGATTTCTAATTTTCAATATGAGCCTGAACTAAAACAAATTACTTTCTCTATGCCATTTGAATGGACTCTTTCAAACATTGAACAAACATCCGTTGTGCATCAGGAAATAATTATTCCAAAAGAATTTGGCGCACTTCTCTTATCCGGATTTTCAATGTCTGTAAACGGAATTGAATTATCTGATGACATTGTAAACGTTGATGATTTTTTTACTGAGGGACGTGTTGTCCATTTTATAATTTACCAAAAAGAATTACTGAACATTTTTGAAAACAGCTCAAATCAAAACGGAATGAATTTTGTGATTAAACCAGATCGTGATTATACTCACCTAAGTTCAGTTACTGAGAACGGACAATTTAGAATTCTTGCATCATGG
>JACNFV010000205.1 GCA_014384445.1 Candidatus Nitrosopumilus sp.
TGTATACAGTTCCAAGATCTGGTCAGACAGGATTTCACCAAAGAGTAGAGTATGATAAAAGAATAATGGTAATGGGAAATACAGAGAACGATAAATTAAAAATTAATCCAGAGGGAGGATTCAAACACTTTGGTTTAGTTAAAGGAGACTTTGTAATTTTGAAAGGATCAGTTCCAGGAACATATAGAAGATTAATCAAAATGAGAACTCAAATCAGAAACGCACCGCTAAAAGTTAACAAACCAAATATCTTGGAGGTAGTTATCTAATGAAAATTACAACTTACACAACTACTGGAATAAAGGAAGGAGAAATAGAACTTCCATTAATATTTTCAACTCCATTTAGAAGAGAGTTAATTCACAAAGCTTGGACAAATATTACATCACACAAATTCCAACCACAAGGTAGACACCCAACTGCAGGTCAAGATGTAGTTGCAGATTCAAACGACCCACCAACAGGTCAAGGTGTATCTCGTGTTGCAAGAGCTCAAGGTGGAGGCGGCGGAAGACAAGGTCAAGGTGCAGAAGTCGCATCAACAAGAGGCGGAAGACAAGCACATCCTCCAATAGTATCAAAAGTAATTTACAAGAAATTAAACAAAAAAGAAAATAAACTCGCACTATGTTCAGCAATTGCAGCTACAGCATCAAAAGAAATGGTTGCATTAAGAGGTCACAAAGTTGAAGGCATAGAGACATTCCCAATTGTTATTTCAAATGATATTGAATCAATTTCTAAAGCAAATGATATTTCAAAAATATTAGATTCACTAAAACTTAAAGAAGATGTAGAAAGATTAGAATCAAGAAAAGTTCGTTCTGGACAATCAAGACTCAGAGGAAGAAGTAAAAAAGTTGGAAAAAGTGTATTATTTGTAACTAAAGATGTTTCAAACCTATCAAAAGCAGTAGGTTCATTTCCAGGAGTGGAAGTGAAAAAAGTTGCAGACTTGAGTATTCTAGATTTAGCTCCGGGAGCACATCCAATAAGATTAACAGTGTATTCAAAATCAGCAATAGAAGAAATTGCAAAAATTAAATCAGCACATCTAGAACTAATGGTGAAAACACAATGAACGTAGAACAAGCAATGAAAATAATTGTTAAGCCATACATTACAGAGAAGACATTTGCAATGATTGAAAGTGAAAACAAGATCTGTTTCATTGTAGAATTATCTGCAAAAAAACCAGAGATAGCAGAAGCAGTAAAAACACTATACAATCAAAAAGTAATCAAAGTTAACACAGCAAGAACAATTTACGGTAAAAAAGCATTTGTACAGTTTGAAAATACTGAAAAAGCAAGAGATCTAGCAACGAAAATAGGAATGCTCTAATATGGAATATAAAACTCGAAGTACGTTAACAGTGGAGAAAAATAATGGTTAAAGAATTCAATTATAGAGGACTATCTAAAGCAGATCTAGATAATACCTCATTAGAGAAATTATTTTTATTATTTAATTCAAGACAAAGAAGATCTCTAACAAGAGGTATTACAGATGGAAAAAGAAAATTAATTGAAGAAATAAAATCTGCAAAAGCAGGTAAATCATCAAGTCCTATCAAAACTCATCTTAGAGATTTGATTGTTCTACCATACATGGTAGGTGTTACAGTAAATGTTTTCTCAGGAAAAGAATTTCGTCCAATAAATATTACAACTGAAATGATTGGTCATTACTTGGGAGAATATGTCATAACAAACAAGAAGGTACAACATGGAGCACCAGGAGTAGGTGCATCAAGATCAAGCCTTTACGTACCATTAAAGTGATTATTATGGGTAGATTCAATTATGCTTTCCAGAATTATGACGCAACAAGACATGTTAGATCATCAGTAAGAGAGAAAGATATCTCACACAAACATGCACGTGAAGTTGCAGTTGCAATCAAAGGATTATCAATTGACAAAGCACGAGATTACTTACTAGCAGTAATTAACAAAAAACGAGCTATTGCATTTAGAAGATATAAAAATCAAGTAGCACATAGATCCGATCCAGGAATGATGTCAGGTCGTTATCCACAAAAAACAGCAAAAGAGTTTATCAAAGTATTAGACAACTTGGAATCAAATGCAGAATACAAAGGAATGGATTTAGACAGATTGAGAATTATCAATGCAACCACACACAAAGGTGTAGTTGTAAAAAGATTTACTCCAAGAGCAATGGGTAGAGCAACTGCAAAAAATAATGTATTGACACATATAGAATTGGTGGCACAGGAAATTTAGATATGTCAGCAGTCAAAAATGTTATCAAAGATAATTACAACATGATGTTGTTAAAAGACTATTTGAGAAAACAAATTAAAGATGCAGGTTTCTCACATGCTGAAATATCTAAAACACCAACAGGTACTAGAGTAGCACTACATGTTACAAGACCAGGAATAGTAATAGGAAGAAAAGGTTCAGGAATTAGAGAACTCACAGAAAAACTGGAAAAGGACTTTGGATTAAAAAATCCACAAATTTCAGTTAATGAAATTGAGAAACCAGACTTGTCACCAAGTGTAATGTGTAATAGAATGGCATCACATTTGGAAAGAGGAACAGCATTTAGAAGAGCAACAATGTGGACAATGAAACAAATTATGGAAAGTGGTGCAATGGGAGTTCAAATTACAATTTCAGGAAAACTTAGAGGAGATCGTTCAGCATTTGAAAAACATGTAGCAGGCATATTACCAAGAGCAGGACATCATGCAGAAGTAATAGTTGAAGAAGATATTGCACATGTAAAAACTGCAATGGGTTTAATTGGAATTAGAATTAGAATTGCAAATAAAGAAAAATTAATTCCAGAGTTTGAATTAATCAAAGAAAAGGAAGATAAGAAAAAGAAGTTAGAAAAAGAAGCCCCAATCAAAAAAATTGAAGAGGTGAAAATTGAAGGAGATGTAAAAATTGAAGTTGTAAAAGTTGAAGGTACTGAAAATAAAGCAAAATCAGAATCAGAACAAATTTTAATTGAATCAGAAAAAATGAAATCACTAAAAACAATGGAAGAAGATGAGGTAGAATTGAAATGACTAAAATCAATATGAAGACAGTACGAAAACTAAATGAAAAAGATCTTAGAAGTAAAATTTTAGATAATAGAACAGATTTGGCAAAACTTAGAGTTGACTCATCCAAAGGAACATTGAGAAAAGAGAGTGGTAAATTAAAACCAATACGCCACAACATTGCAAGAATGTTAACTAGATTAAATGAAATGGAGAAAAAGAAATGATAACTGCGGATAACATTTCCAGACATGAATTTATTGGATTGAATACTCAAATTACTAAATCCAGCAATCAACAAGTTATAGGATTAAATGGAACAATCATAAATGAAACAAAATCCATGTTTACAATAAATACAAAAAAAGGTGTGAAAAATATTTCAAAATCAACAAGTGATTGGAAATTTTCAATTCTAGGTAAAGAAACAACAGTAATTGGTTCAAAAATTGCAAAAAGACCATTTGAAAGAATAGGAGGCAAATCATGACTAAAAATATAGGAATTAAAGTAAATGAGCCAAAAAGAGAATGTGAAGATAGGAATTGTCCATTCCATGGAGGTTTATCAATAAGAGGAAAATTATTTGATGGTAA
>JACNFV010000206.1 GCA_014384445.1 Candidatus Nitrosopumilus sp.
TGAATTATCTGACATAATCTAATTTTTGTTGTTATGATTATAATTGTTTATGGTATAAAAGATCCTGATAAATCATATATCTCTAAAACCTAGAAAGAAATCATGAGGGCATTAGTATATGATGAATACACGACAGACGATGATTTTTCTAAAATTTTAAAAATTAAAAATCTACCCAGACCTGAACCACGTTCTAATGAAGTTGTTTTCAAAGTAATATCTGCAGCACTAAACTATGATGATATTTGGGGTATGCGAGGCAAACCTCTGGCAATACCTTTGCCTCATATTTCTGGAACAGATGCCGCAGGTGAAGTTGTTGCAATAGGTTCTGATGTTAAAAATATCAAGGTTGGAGATAGAGTTGTTTCTCATGGAAATATGTCTTGCAGAGTTTGTAAATCTTGTACTGCTGGACGAGAATTTGATTGTAAAAAAAGAACGATTTGGGGTTTTGAAACCGGACCCCTTTGGGGAGGCTATTGTCAATTTACACATTTGCCTGAAGTCAATGTACTTAAAATTCCAGAAGGTGTGTCATATGATCAAGCGGCCGCAGCATCAATGACCTTGTTAACATCTTGGCACATGCTAGTTGGTAGAGCCAAAATTCAACCTGGACAGTTAGTGTTGATAATGGGCGGCAGTTCTGGAATTGGCACTTTTGGAATTCAAATTGCAAAATTATTTGGCTGTACAGTAATTGCAACAGCAAGCCCTGATAAACTAGACAAATTACTTTCATTGGGAGCTGACTTTGCAGTTGATCATAGAAAAGATGATTGGCACAAAGAAGTTAGAGCAATTGCAAAAAAAATTCCTAAACCTAATGGTGATGTTCCTGGTGTCGATGTAATTTTTGAACACATTGGTGGTTCACATTGGAATAAAGAACTGACTTTGTTAAATTATGGTGGAACTATTGTCACAACCGGTGCTACTACTGGATATGATGCCAAAACAGACTTACGACATATTTTCTTTAAAGGAATTAACATTTTAGGTTCCACTCAAGGCACTCGAGCTGAATTAGAAGAGGGTTTCTACTGGATGTCAAAAGGTAAAATTAAATCCGTTATTGATTCTGCATATTCTCTAGATGACGCAGTTAAGGCTCATAATAAAATGCTAAACGGTAAAGGTCTTTTTGGTAAAATTTTGATTAAACCTAATTCTGATTAGTTATGACTGATCCTAAAATAAATTCAATTTTAGATGAAGGTAATCGTTTATTTCTACAAGGAAAATTTCAGCAAGCAATTGCATATTATGATAAAATTTTAGAGGAAGATCCAAAAAATATCAGTTCTCTTAACAATAAGGGATATGCTCTAAGTAAACTCAAAGATTTTACCAATGCAATGAAATGCTATGATGTTGCTTTGGAGATATGCCCTGATGACTTATCTGTATTAATCAACAAAATATCATCTTTTCGAAAACAAGGAAATTTAATTGAAGCCTTGTCCATTTGTGATGATATTTTAAAAAATAATTCAAATTATAATGTTGCACTATATCATAAGGAGCGTATTTTATTTTCTATGCATAAATTTGATGAATCTATCTCTTGTTGTAATCGTATACTGGAAGATTATCCTGATAACGGAGATGTTCTTTTTGATAAAGCATCTAATTTTGCAATGCTTTCTAATTTCGATGACGCATTAGATTTACTTGAACATGCCATTTCTCAAGGAATTCAATACAAAATTAAAGCAAAAAAATCAAAATCCTTTGAAAATTTATCTGACAATGTTAGATTTCAGAATTTAATATCTTAATTACAACCAATGTGGAATTTCTAAATATTCATCAATGTTTTCTTTTCGTAAAACTTTGAGAAGTGCATTTGCTTGTGGTGTTGATAAAACTGGTTTATCAAATTGGTTATCTGTAGAAATTCTTGGGCATGCAACTTGAATAAATGCATCAATTCCTCTTAGATTATTTAATCTGTCATTTGTGATGTCTGTCAAGGCAAATAATTGAACTTTTTTACCCTCTTTTTCTAATTCTTTTTTAAATTTTAAACCAAATACTTTTGATAATTGCCCTTCCTTTAATCCGATAATTATTCCAAATGAATTTGCTTCTGCGGCTTTGTATATTGCCATTGTTGCTTTCTTTTTTAGAGTACGTGCAAATTCTGTTACTTCTCTTACCTCATTAAAGTAAGGATCTAAAACAAATGTTGGTAAATTTGTTGATAATGCAATTCCTGCTGCATGAAAATTACTTTGCCCTAAAAATACGTAAGCGTCAACCTCTTTTTTTAATTCTGTTGCAGGATAAAATTCACAACCAAACACTTGCCCGTCATTTAATTGCCCTTTGCCTTTTCCAATTTTTACTTTAATTCCGTTTTTTGTTAAAATTTTCTCAACTGTATCCATCTGGTGTAAATGTTGGCTATCTGTGACAAGTGAAATTAATTTTCCCTTTAAAAGATCTGTGCATTTTTCTGCTACGCCCTCAAATCCAACATCATCAAAAGCATCAATTAAAACTAAATTTTTTTCTAATGACTCTGTATTGATTGTATGACCGATATTAAATTGAATTTCTGCCCCTAATATTTTTGAACCAGTTGTATTCAAATCACAAGTCCCCCACGTGGTATCTGCCAAAACATATGCTGGTATGCCGTATTTTGTTGAAATTTTAATTGCCATATCCTGAACTTGTGGTAACATGCCGTCTGGACCATTCAATGAAACTGATGCTGGGTTCTTTTCATCTATTTCTTTGAAAATTCTTGCTTCATCAATTATTATCAATTTAGCTTAGAATGGAATGTTATTAATTTAAACCAACTGTAATTTACAACAACTAAAAATGTCTGAACTAATTGAATAAATTATGATTAAAGAATCTGTTTTAAATATTGGATTTGATGATACTGATTCACCTACTGGAATGTGTACGACATTTCTAGCCTACAAAATTGTTGATTTACTCCAAAAACAAAAAACTGAATTTCTTGATTTTCCAAAATTAATTCGATTTAATCCTAACATTCCATGGAAAACACGAGGAAATGGAGCTGTTTCATTAAAAATCAAGACTAGAAATCCCTCTAAAATAAAAAATCAAATTAAGAATTTAGTTTCAAAATACTCTGATATTAAAAATGGAGCAAATCCTGGACTTGTTTTTTTTGAAAGTGATGTTATTCCTTCTGAGTTTACAAAATTTAGTAATCTAGCTTTATGGCAATTAATTAATAGAAACGATGCTAAAAAATTAGCTAAAAAATTTAATCTTGATTTCTTTTATGAAGGAAATGGTCAAGGTTTAGTTGGAGCAATTAGTGCAATTGGATATGATTTTAATGATCACACATTGGAGTTGTTAAGTTATAGAAAAAAAATAAAATTTGGAACAGAAAGAAAAATTTCAGTAAACAGTGTTAAGGAAATGCAAGAAAAAACTTTTCCATATACGTTCAATAGTTTTGATGTAAAAAAAGATCGAGTTTTAATTACCCCTCATGGACCTGATCCTGTTTTTTATGGAATACGTGGAGAAAATGTAGATTCGTTAGTTGACGCAACTAAGATTCTAAAAAGTAATGAAAAATTAGACGGATATATGATTTTTAAATCTAATCAGGGAAC
>JACNFV010000209.1 GCA_014384445.1 Candidatus Nitrosopumilus sp.
CCTGCGGAGACATTTCTGAGCCGTATGCCGCTGTTGCGATTAGACAGCCGCCGCCTTCTTCAGTGGATTCATTTTCAGTGGATGTCATTATAGAAGATTCTTGTGAAAGTATTCTAAAAGAATCCAAGGATTCCTGAAATTTTGAAATATCATTATTAAAATTATCAACTGTGTTACTATATGCAAATGTATATGATTTTTGTTCTGAAAGTATCATTACTTCTAAGAATTTAATTTGTAATATTTTATCATCAACTTCAAAATTTCCAATAGCTTCTGTTTGATACACATTAAGTTTAATTTTTTCTTGTTCAAGTATTTCTAATTTATTTAGATAGACTGCTTCAGCAAGAACATTATTTTTTTCTGTAATTAACTCATCAATAGTTTTATCACCTTGATCTTCAATTGTTAATGAAATTACAGGGTTTATTCCATCAATTTTGGGACCAACTGCGGCAACATCTGGTGCTCCAGTAATATTACCATCTGGTTGTTGTAGTAACCAACCTACTGGTGCACTAAATGTAATACCAAGTTCTTGACTTTCAAAAATTGGATCACTAATTTGTTCTGTTGTTGGAGTTACAATTCCTGTTCGTTCTGGTTCTACATATGGAATATATCCTGAAACAGTAGCAGTAGGGATAATTGTAGTTTTGATAATTCTAACTTCCTCTGGATCTACTGGTCTATCACTAGTTCCAGTTCTAACTGCTGTAATTTTATCAAGTGTTTCAAAACTTTCTCCTGATGCAAGTCTTCCAAATGCAGTGTATTCTCCATCAAGAAAATTTGAATCTTGATGAACAATAAAGAATTGTGAGCCTGCGCTATTTGGATCGGCAGATCTTGCCATTGAAACAATACCACGATTATGTTTAATATTATTAAATTCTGCATCTAATTTTGTATCAGGGCCACCTTGTCCCCAAGTACTTGGATCACCATCTTTTGTATTAGGATCTCCACCTTGAATCATAAATCCTGGAATTATTCTATGAAATAGTGTATTCTCGTAATATCCATTACTACTTAAAACAAGAAAATTTTTGACATGTTCTGTTGCATCAGCTACAAATAATTCTATTACAATATTTCCTAGACTAGTTTCAATTAAAACTACAGGCTCTTCTGTTAATGCAAATGAATAATTTCCAAATCCAATTAAAATTAAGAAAATAGTAAATGTAAAAATAATTTTATTCAATATTTTTAAAAAAAATATCTCACTTAAAAGGTAATTGTATTAGTTTTTAACAAAGTCAAATAAATATTCCAATATGGAGCATGATGAAAAAATTCAAGCACATTTAGTTTCAGTTTGGAGGGAATCTAAAAAATTCTTCTCAGTTGGCGGAAGGGAAGGAATGTTAGTTTTAACTGATAAGCATTTGACATATGTCCATAAAACAGAATCAAAGATGAATTGGTGGAAAGCTATCACGCAAAGACAAGTAATTAATTTTATAAAATCAAAAGATACAATGATTCATCATGATGGTTATGACGAAAAAGAACTTTCAAATGATTTAGAAAATAGTAAAAATGTTGAATTAGTATTTGATGATATTAAGAAAATTAGTTTTGAAGAAAAAACTTGGGGCAGTGCTTTGTATTTAGAATATGAAAAGGATGGTAAAAAAGAAAATTATCAATACGCAATAGCCCAAGACTGGGTAAAATATCCTATCAAGGAGCCTACAAAGTTCATGAAGGTAGATTGGGCACCATTTGTTCAATATATTAAAGAAAGGCAAAAATTTACTAAATAAAAATGGGAAAAGTTTTTGCTGTTGGTGTTGGTCCAGGTTCACCCAAATATGTAACAGAAATTGTAAAGGAAATTCTTCAAAATTGTGATATTGTGATTGGTTACAAATACACGCTAAAAACAATAGAGAAACTAATTGAAAATAAAGAAATCTATGAGATAACTATGAATGATCAAGAAAAATCTTATCAAAAAATACTTCCTGAGCTTGGTGATAGGACATTAGTAATTCCATTTACAGGTGATGTAAATTTTTCAGAATCTGAAGTCGTTGATAGATTAATAGAAATTTTTGGAGAAGTGGAAATTATTCCAGGAATAAGTTCAATTCAAGTTGCGGCATCAAGGACCAAAGTGCCTTTGGATAAATCTAAAGTGATTACAATGCATGTTACAACTCCAATTGAAGATAAAAAATTAGAACTACAAAAAGCATTGATAGATGGGTTTAGTGTCGTTTTAGTTCCTAGACCATGGCCAAAACAACCAGACAAACATTTTATGCCATCTGAAATAGCAATTTATCTTAGAGAAAATGGTTTTGATACTGCTAAAATGAAAGTTCACGTTTTTGAATCAATTACAAATGAAAATGAAACCCACTTTGAAGGAAAAGTAAAGGATCTAGAAGGAAAGGAATTTTCTGATTTATCTGTAATGGTGTTTAATCAAGCAAGTTTAGATTCTTACATGAATTATAGATGGCAATGGGAAAATTAATCATCTAAATTATAATCCAGGCATTTCAATAGTTTCGTTTTGAGCTAATTCAATCATGTAAAATTCGACATATCCGCCCACAAAAAGAAGTGCTATTACAATTCCAATTTCAATAATGGTTAGTTTGATAAATTGAGATAAACTTGTTTTTGTAATTATTGCTTTAATCAAAATAAAACTTCTAGAAATTCCTAATGAATATGCAAAAATTTCCATTAACCCAAATGGAGTTAAGAATAGAATGGATAATGGTGAAATACTACCTATTTCAGGCATAGAAGTTACAATTGCGGCAAAAGCATATCCTGTAGACCATGAGGAGAACAGTCCCCAAAAAATACCAAATCCAGGAATGAACATTGGCAATGCAATGGTTGTGTTATGTACAAAAATACCAAATGCATCAATATCTAAAACTAGTTTTTCAAACTCTTCCATGAACAAATTTGCTTCTTCTTCACTTACGGTAGACATTGAACCTAGTTGAAAAATAACTGTAAAAATTACTAGAAATGTTAAAAATGTAATAATTCTAATTTTGTTCATATCACTTTGTTTTTACAAACAATATTTGAGGGTTAGTTTAGAGCAGATTTAATTAAACCAAAGGATATTTTTTGATATGAAAAAAGAGTTATCCTTTGCATTAAATTACGCATTAAACAAAGGGTTCCAAATTCATCCTGACGCATTTAAAATTTTAGATGATATTACTGATGTTAAACAATTAGAGAAAATTATTAAGGAAATTATTCAAGAAAAAACTAAACAAAAACTATTCCAAATCAATCAAGATGATCTAGAGTCATATCTTGGAATTAAAGAAGATCCTAATTTTCAAAATGAATTAAAAATACTATCTGATGTTACTAGTAAAGTTACGTCAGGGGAGGGGGTTAAAGGATACAATGCCTTGTTTTCTAGCCGTTTTAACAAACTTAAGAGAATTATCTCAGACAGACCAGAATCAAAGAAGATAAAATCCGCCGCAGTTGTTAAATCAAAGCTTCAAAAAGAATGGGAAGTTGAAAAAGATGTCTATGTCTGTGGTCTAGTTAATTCAAGAAATGCTGAAAGAAACATCACAAAATTAGTGTTAGAAGACCCTTCAGGCTCACTTGAGGG
>JACNFV010000138.1 GCA_014384445.1 Candidatus Nitrosopumilus sp.
TGAGATTGTGCGGAAATTGATGTAATTGATACACCTATGATTAGAATGGATATTGTAATAATTATTACAGGTTTCAATACAATCCGAATGAATCTATGAACTTAAGCGTATTGTCCATTTTCAAAAGAGTTTAGAGTCTAAACGGTTATGACGCCATTCTTAATCAAGTATTGAATTCCTGAAACAAATGCTTCATCATCTATCTGTCCTGCTGCCCACCATTTAGCATTGTTTTTGACCCACTCAGGAACAGATGATGCCGATGTTTCTGTTTCTGATGTAGCTAAATCTGGGATAATCAGAATTTTTTGTTTTATCAAATACTCTATTGTTTGCATGAATTCACTTTGTGTAATTGCATCATTTCCCCACCACTCTGCATTATTTTTTACCCATGCAGGAATTTCTAATTCAACTGCAGAATTATCATTTGTGTTGTAAGAAATATTTTCTTTTTGGGCTAATTCGCTAGATAGTATTGCTGCTTCTAATGCAGTTTGTATTGCGCCGGTTTTAGATTGAAGATCATTTACTTTGAGTTTAGAATTTGCTTCTTTTACTAATGATTCAATTTTTGTTATAGAGTTCTTTGTAGTGATAGGTAAATCGTCAATATCCTGACCACTTTTCTCCATCGCAACCATGGAATTGTAGACGTTTATTTTTGCAGTTTTGATTAGATACACTGTCACTCCTTTAGAGTAATTGTCTTTGTCAAATTGTGTAAAGAAAGTATCTGCGATACCGCATCCCCGTTCATCTTCGTAATCTACTAGATAATCATACCATGTTCCGCATCCTTGTGTTGGTTCATTATATCCCATCACTCCCCAATACCATTTTTCAAAATAGTCATAAGTTTTGAATTCTCCATCATTATCAAATCCCATAAAAGGATGCATGAAACTTAGAGTGTGACCTACCTCGTGAAGAACGAGATCAGTGACACTGGATTTCTTTGTGAACACGTTGTAATCTGTCGTAATTCCAATTGAACAACAGGGTTGTTTTGGATCATCTGGGTGGGCAGGTGCAAGACCTACGGTCCCATAATTATCCACATAGATTTGATCTTTTGAATTTGATACAATAACAACTACGGGTATAGTCCACGTAGATTCCTTGACATCTTTGAAATCTTTAAACTTGCTACTAGTTCGAGTTGTTGCCCATTCTGTAAGGGCTTTTTTGAGTTTATCCGAATCAATAATACCTACAGTTCCAAATTCAGGAAATCCCTCAAAAACAGGAATTGTTGTTTTTGATTGGATTGCCTCTTTTGTCGCTTTTGAGAATTCTCTATCATTAACGTCATACACAGAAAGGTTTACCGTCCATTCTGAATAAGGGGCCAACTCTTGTAGTTGTTCTTTAATCTTATTTTCATCAAAATAATTATCTGTCAAAGATGGAATATCTACAAAACCGCCATCTGCAACCAATACAACATCCAAGATGTAATTTGATTTGTAAGTAGGCCCATACAGATATGATGGAGTAATTATCATCGAAGTGGAATTGTTTACATAATCTGAAATTAATTGTGCATGTCTTTCAATAGTGTGTATGTCATGCAGATTTATCATATCGTTATTCCAATGCCTATCATATCCATAATCATCTTTAAGATCATAATCATACCATCCTTGTGAATCCTCCCAAGGAACTGCATACAAATCAAAAAAGTAAAAGTTGTACTTTCCACCGAATCCCATCATACCTGTTGCCTCATGATATCTGTTTGTAGATGGATCTTTTCGCTTCAGGTCATATGTGTGAAGGAAATCAATGTCATCCATATCCCCAGAAAGAAATACTAGATTTACGGACGTAGGTTTTGTAAACTGATTATTTGACGATATAATGTTTGTTTGAATGTATTCTTCCATCTTTTCAGCATCCATTGTTTTGAAATCAACATCGTAAATGTTATTTTTTATCCATTCAGTATGATTTGCCTGAATCCAGGGACCGAATCCCCATGGTTGATCAAAATCAGATTCACCATAGAATGTATTTCCCCAAGGCTTTGATTCAGATTTCACATAATCAAACAAAGAATCAGACTCTGATTGCGAAATTGAAACAAAATTGAAATTATAATTATACGTAATTCCTGCACGATTTAATTCAGAAAGTATGAATGGTGAATATTTAGAGTTAAGATTTTGTTTAATTTTTTGTTCAAGTTCTGATGTCCATTCATCTCCAACTAGAATTAAATTCACATCAAGTGATTGGGTTGCAACAATTTCATTGGGTTGATATTTGTCTGCCTTTAGTACGATGGGTTTATCGCCAAACATCTCAGTATCTGACCAAAATTTTGGAGTTGTTGAAAATCCATTATCAGGGATTCTGATTGATTTTAGATCAAAACCGGTATGATCGATTTGCTCTATTGCAAACCTAAAATTTTCAGACACGTTATCTATATGGATAAATGCGTCATATCCATCCTTTGACTGAAGAATCCTTCCTTCGCCATTATGTTCAACATTAGTTTTCCAACCCCCATCACTAGAATATTCATGTGCTCCGATATTGTATGTGTCAATAGAGTATGAAATATCATTTTCATCCAGACTTTTCTTAGAATCGCCCTGTTTGTCGACAAAAATTTGAACCTGATCATATCCTGTATTTGATGGGTCATCAACATGAATCAAAAATGAGGCTGATTTTGAGGGTTTATCATATGTTAGATAAAAATAACACTCATCAGTCTTTTCAGGAATCTGTACATAATCCCCTATGGCAAAATATGTAAAATCTTTGGGGCCATCAATTCCAAACTCTACTTCAACTTTGAAAATCTTATTCATAAATTCTTGACTACCAATAATTTTATTCAAATCTAATAGAAAAGAGGATTTTCCAACAGCAGATGATTTAGAAAATTTTTCTTCTAGCAAATTATCATTCATGTCATACAGACTGAGTTTCAGGCGTTCTCCTTCAACATCTGAATTAACTACAACATCTACGTTTACAACATCGTCTATTGAATATACATTCTGTTTTGTGCTTACATTTACGGTGTCATCAGCACATGCAAATGAGTTTTTTTGCAAATCTTCTGTCAATACATCAATTGGTTTGAAAAGAAAGTCATTGACTGTCATTTTTCCTGAATTTACTTTGATTGATTTTGATTCAACGTTTGTAATTGGAATAGCTTTACCTGCTGACCATAAATCTGGAAAATGATATTGCTCATTTTTAATTAAAATCCCATCTTTATCACTTTCAGTAATATCAAAATAATCAAAATACATCAAGTATGGTTCAGATGCAGTAGGTTTTGGAATATCCATAAAAAATTTCACGTATAACGCAAATCCCTTGTCTGTTTCTTTTACCTCTACTGCGCCACCATCACATCCTGAATAAGTTCCTGCCCAAAATTGAGAATATTTTTCGAAAGGAAATAGACAAGAGTTTCCATTTCTTTCAGCAAAAATAAAATACGAACCAACATCTTCTGATTCAAAATACATTGTAATGAAATCAGAATTGAAAGGGCGATAATTTTTTAATTGCTCATCTGTACTGTCTTCAATGTATAAAATTAATCTTGCATTT
>JACNFV010000021.1 GCA_014384445.1 Candidatus Nitrosopumilus sp.
GAGAAAAGCAGCTCCAAAGAGAAAAGCAGCTCCAAAGAGAAAAGCAGCAACTAAAACTAAGGGAAGAAGATAATTGCACATCAATCTCTTTCTAGGATTTTTGTGTAGCCCGAAACCTGGAGAGACTTTAATATGAAATCTTTCTCTCTTTTTTCCACTTTTTACTTATCTTCATTAGGCGAATCATGTGGTAGCAGGGGAATCTGAAAAAATTTGGATGTAAAATGCAAAAATTGCGGAAAGGATTTTGAACTTTTTGTAAGTGATTTTTGTTGTGATCAATGCGCTGAAGATTATTTTGTACACCCGAAATAATGAATTATGGAACAAATTTGCATCTATTGCGGTAATGTATTTGAAGTAACCAATAAAAAAATTTGTAGTGAAGTTTGTAGAAATTTTCATGTTATGGTGATTAAAAAAAGAATTAGAGAAGCAATGGACGATGATCCAAATTACACTACAAGGTTTTCAGGAAATTAAAATCACCTAATTTCCACATGACGCTGAAAAATTAATAATCTAAAAAAATACCCTAGATGCACGAATTATAGAAAATATTATAAGCTAGCCTAAAATTAGCAAATCGATATTGTTTCAAACTAAAGACGATACTCAAGGATTGATCATGAAAGATATACTGTTAGATACTAGTGAGGAAAAATGTTATCGTGTTTTAGGTAATGGGTTTTGCGGTATGAAAAAAGATGCTAACATGAAATATTGTATTAAACACACGGATAACAAAGACAGAGTGGCACTAACAACAAAGCCAGATTTGAAATGAAGCATCCGTCTTGCGTTAAGAAGAACCATCAACAGTGTCCTGAATTTCAAGCTGCAAATAATATTCGACTAATACCGTTTTGACGGGAAAAGTGTCAATTAACGACTAGCTAGTGACGTGATTGTCGCAATTGAGCATTTGATAAACAATTAGAAATTCAATTCCGTTGTAACGCGTAACAAAAAATTATTTTGACCAGAATCCTAACAAACACCTACTGTAAAGTTGGGGTCAATGAAGATTCAAAACGGTATCAAGTTGCTACTGGCATCGTGTAATAACTGACCCGTCTTTAATTTAGAATTTTTTTAATTTTTCTTTTCAGAGTCCAGCGGAATTTGGTTGCAGCTGCCGCAGCCGTTCTTTCTTGTGCCAAACCAAATCAGTGCGGACGGCAGCAATACGTAAAGCAGCATTGCGTTCTCAAATCCAAGCAGCTCCTTGTTTTCCAGAGCAATTCCTGATACTATTACCGCAGCTGACGAAACCAGTCCGACTGCTGAAACTTTGTTGATTTTGTCCTTCAGTCCCATGATGTCCTATGTGGTAATCTTGTCCAGTTGGTTTTTCTCTGTTGCAATCTTTACCTCCCTTGCGATTCTCTTGCCCATGCTCATGGTCTCGTTGAACAGCAGCGAGTAGTACGGGGAGCCGTCCATGTAGATGTTGCTTCCTGCAACGATTCTTGCCGAGAACTCAAAGGATTTGAATTGAGCATTTTCATCATACACCCCTTCTATACAAAACGGTCCGTTCATTCCCGGAGCGACGACTCTCTTTGCAGCCTCTACAAAATTCTCGCCCATTTCATAAACTTGCTCTAACAGTGACTCTCGTAATACAAGTGGGCTATTTCCAATCACGTTAAAGGACGGAACTTTGGTTAACTTTAGCTGTTGTTCTGCTGGGATTCTTGCCAATCCTTCGATGTCTGACTCGTGTCTTTGATCAGCGCCAAAGAATTCCAATTCGCCCGTTAATGGTGAGTAAAAGAACTGCAGGTATGCCAAGACGCCTGCGGCATATTCCTGAATGTATAGTGTCTCATCTTCAGACAAAACGCCTTCGGAAATTAGTTGTTCTCTTTTTGCATGGTATTGTTCAGGACTTGCTGCCATAAAGTACCCCTTGCCGCCAGCTGCCCCCTGTCTTTTTACAATTACCATTTTATCGATATCTTTAGGATCAGAAATTGGTGCAGGCATTGGTAAACTGGCTTCTCGCATTAGCTTCTCCTTCATTTCTCTGTCTGACTCCCATCTGAGAATCCACTTGTTTCCAAACACCGGGGTCTTGATTGATTCAATTTCCTCAGAACTCATTTGTGCAATTAGTGTCCCGTGTGGGATTAGAACCGCGTTGCTTTGCTCAAGGATTTTTTGAGTTTTTGCATCAAGAACTTCCTTGAAAGAGTCTACGATAATTAATTCATCAATAAATGGAAATCTGCGATATAATTTTTCACGTTTTTTTTCACAAACCAGGATTGTCTTGAGGCCTTCGTCCTTTGCGCCCTTTAGAACCTGTAATGAGCAGTGAGAACCCAAAGTTGCAATAGCCGTCATTTTCTTACTGTAAGTATGATTTTGTACTTTATGAACTATACCCGTTCAAATGTTTGTGATAATCAGGCATAAAATGTCTAATTTAATGTAGATTTTATATTATTCTGGATTGACAAACATGTCTTGCGTTTGCTCTAACACTACCATAACACTGTCTCCTCGAATCCAAACAGGTTGATTTTCTTAACCTTTTGAAACCATGCATTTGCACTAGATTCCAGTTTGGATAAAATTGTTCATCTCAAAACTCAAATAACAAACTATGATATCTTGACGCTAATACTGTGATCTTTTGGTTCTCAATATTTGTTTACCATTTAGAATGTAATTTGTTGCAGATTGTATCCCGCCAATAGAGTGCTGTTCCATAACTATAATCAATTCATTGTAAGACATTTGATTAATTTTAGATGCACACTGAGATATTTTCTCAGATAACCCTTTACTTTTTTGTGAATCAGATTGAATTTGATTAGTTTTTGTAGTTCCTATTTGGTTTGCAATTTTATTATCAAAAAATATTCCAAGGGATAAAATTTTGTCAAAATCACTAGCATTAGGTTTCACACCTTGATGCAACATGTCTAGAACTATTTTTCTTGCATTTTCAGTTAGTATATGATCAGCATCTTTTGCAAGAGATACCAATTCATCTATAGAGTCATTACTTTGCAAGATGTTCTCGTAGAATACTTTGCAAATAATTGATGTGTTTGTCCATTCCAAATGGTGTATGGTTAGTCTTTTGCCAAATCACTAAAGACTTCAATAAAGATAACAAGCTGATGTATACGGGAATTGACTCACCCTTTGATTTAGTGACCATGTCATATAGTGGCTTTATTGCCTGCATTTTTCCAATTTCAGTAGACGCATCAGTAATTTTTGCTAATTTTGAATCGTAATTTGCAGTGATTTGTGTTAATTTTTCATCTGTTTTCTTTATCATATCATTTAGAGAATTTTCAGACATGTTACTGGCAGACTTTATGGCATCAGATGCATTTGTCGCAGAGGCTGAGATGGATGATACACTTGACTCTTTGATGGAGTTAATTGTAGATAGAGTAGTATCCTTTGAGAATATGATCTGCTCTTGTAGGGATTTGGTTTGTGTAGTTAATTGAGATTTTTGCAGTTTTAACTCATCAATGTCGCCCTGAATTCTACTCAGTTCGTTTTGTTTTTGTGCAAGTTTACTTGTTTGTGTGGTGATATTTT
>JACNFV010000111.1 GCA_014384445.1 Candidatus Nitrosopumilus sp.
CTGCAGGACGTGCAACATGGAATACATCATTTAAGGAATGGACTGAAGTTCCAAAATCTATGTTGGCAACAGCTGTTGCTGATATTAGAAAAAGAAAAGGATTAGCTCCAGATCCGCCTGTTGTTAGTGAATTCATCGATAAAGAATAGATATTTTATTTTACACTACTCTTATTTTTAATTATTTTCTAAATTTTAATTCGTCTGTGTGATCCTGAAAATATTCTTGTATTGCGACATTGGAGCGTACATCTTTGTATGTCTCTAACATTAAATTCATAATTTTATTGATATGTTTTTCCAACCTCTTTATTCTCTGATGTGCAATCGGATGCTGTAACGATCTTATTTTATCTTGATAATCTGTTCTGATAATTATCATGTGAGCTCTGTCTATTTCTTCTTGAATGTGCTCCAATAACTCTAGACCCTTTTTAGTAAATCCGAATTGACTTCCGTCACTTAACATTATTGTGGGAATTGTGCCAATGTCTTCGATTTCTTTTTTTTGATTAATAACAAAAGTTTCCATCATTTTTGAAAATTGTATGCGATCTTGAACTTTATTTTGCTCTTTATACAAAATTGTATTTTTAATACTTCTAGATTCCAAATAACCTGTATTTTCAAGTCTACCCACTGCTTGAATTACTTCTTGCTTATCTCCGCCATGCTCTTTAATCATGTCATCTATGCTAATCCACTGAGTAGACAATTCCAATATTTTATCATCATGTTTTATTGTCAATTCGATAAATGATGTCTGTTTTTATTTTCTAATATATCTAGAGATTTCCATTAATTCCTGCATTTAAGCAAATGCCTCTTTTTAGAACTTAAATTATCATTTAATTTAGAATTTATGTAAAATGGTTCGAGTTGATAATAAGCGATATGCTGAATTACTAAAAGAGAAAAAATTTTTGGAAGATAACAGACCTCATGATGTTGATGCCATGAGGCGGTGGAAACACTCTATGAGTAAACTCTTGCAGGAATTAGAATTATTTCGCTAACTGTCCTATTACCTAACAATAGAATTTAATAGTCAACCTGTTTAATATAGGTCGACCTAGTTATGATGAACCGTAATGAGCCTAATTTCAATACGTATGAGCGTGAAAGAATTGTTTTACAATGCATTCAAAATAATCCTGCATCCCATCACAATGCTCTAGTCAAAATAATAGTTCCTGAATTTATGGCTAAAACAACTTTTGAAAAATCTAAAAATTCCTTATTGAACAAGGGAATAATTTTTGTAGAAAGTAAAGGCAACATGAAATTTTATGTTCCCACTCCTAATTATGAACGGCAATCACAACAGCATCTTGAACAAAATACTAACAAGACATTTCATGATCTAAAATTAAAAATTAGTAGGCTGGATGCTGACTATCCTCACAAGGATATTGATGAAAAAATATTGATTGCAACTACTCTTTTCAAAAGTCTATTGGAAGCTGATAATGGTTTTACTATTTTAGATTCAATCAAAAATCCAAAAAAAACCTTGTATCGTGATGAACATTTAATGGTCCAACAATTAATTTCCCGTGTCTTTAAAATTATTAAAAATGACGTTGATTATGGATTAATTTTTCCTACAATTGTGAGCTACTGTCAGGCATATCTTCCAAAATATGGCCCTGATAACTAAAATTTTGACTAGTTATTTATTCGGGCTTATTCTATGATAGTCATATGGGATTACTATACACCAAATTTTATATGGATTTTGATGAACCTGAGTGGAAACAGATTTCAAATAACCCTATAGTTTTTCAAACTCAGAAAGATAATGTGATTTTAGAAGTGGAAGACACAGCACAAAAATTATACAAATTAGTTTTTAAAAACGGTTCAAAATTTAACATGTTTAGAGTTACTGGCAAGTTTCGTTTAACCTGGGATGATGATGATATTGTTTAAAATTAACAAAAAATACAAATATAATTTTTAACATGTCTCTAGAAATTAAAGTTAACAATATTTTGCAAGATTTTGATAATGTATCTTCTGATGACTTTTTAAAAGTAATTGATGAAATTATGCTTGAATTTAGAAGTACTATAACAATTGAATACCTTAAAGGCAAAATCCAAAAAATAACTGATCTTACAAATGAATCTGAAAAGAAAAAACAATGTAAGCTACTTTTACCTTATTTTGACTGGTATGTTCAAGGATTGTAATTTTATTCTAAATACTTTTTAATTTTTATGAGTGCATTTTCAATTAACTCGGTATCTTTTTTTGCATCTTGAACATTACCTACTAATTTGATAAAATATTCTTTACCTGTCTCTTCAGCTTTTTCAATATCTGATTTACGACATTCTAATGATTTTTCTATTGTTTCTAAATTTTCTTCTAAGGTTTGTGCTGATGCTGAATCAAGTAGATATTGATTAATTTTTTCTATTGTTTCTTCAATAATTGGTAGTCTTTTTCTTGCCTGTGATTGTAATACTGGGGCAAACATTGCTGCTGCTTCTTTTAATTCTGGACTTGCATGGATGGTTTGTAATCTTTTTTTATAATGATTTAAAGATCTTAAAATAATTTCATACCCTCCTTCCTGTTTTAAGTAAATTCCGCCAATCCATGATTTTTTAGACATTTCTAAAACATTTCTTTTTTCATTATTATAATCTGTTTACTTTATTTTTTTAATTTATGTATTTTTTCTAATGATCTATTTTAGATGTCGTAATTTTCTTTAATTGGTTCTGTATTTTTATTGATCAAATATAGCAAAATTCCTGCAAGGGTCACTCCCATTCCACTTAACCCTACAAATGTTCCCATGTTTCTTATATTTTCTAAAATTTTATCCTCTGTTACTTCTATAAAATAAAATAAAAATAATCCTGAAGTAAACATGCAGATACCAACAATGACTAATACAATTCCTGGTTTCATCTACTTTTTGTCCTGCGTCTAATTAATAAATTAGTAAAATTTTAATTATTTCTAGAGCACGTTTAGAATTTTTTAATACTTATATTTGCCAAACTAAATTCTTAATTTAGTTATGGTTGCTAGAAAAAAAATTGATCTTTTAGAAATAATTCAAGAAATTGTTAATCTAAATTCTAAAATGAGATTTGCAGCAATAATTGACGCCAAAGGAAATATCCGTGAGGGTATTATGAAAAAAGGTCAAACTAGTCTTAATTCTCAAAAAGAAGAAGAACACTTCTGTGCTCAAGTTGCACAAAGACGTGTAATGAGAAAAGAATTTGATCGCTCTTTAGGAAAAGTAAGATACATTCATGTTGAAAGGGAGAAAGTTTCTCAATTGGTACTTTATACAAAAAGAAATATTGTATTTTTCACAATGGAGCCAGAAACTCCTATGAGTACTAAAATTGCATTAATTACAAAAATTAAGAAAATTACTGCAGATATCTAATACAAAAAATTTTACATTCTTATGACTTTTCATAAATATTTGGGGGATTCTAAAATGTTTGAGTATGATAAACATTATCGAGAATGTCAGCAACAAAACAAGCCTTTCATTAAAGCAAAAATAAATCCTGCTCACGGAAATTATTACGTTAATCTTGATTTAATGACTTGTAACTATGTTTTTTCAGAATTAGAACAATGTGAAATTAAAACATTAATTGAAACTGAGATAAAATTCCTTAAATGCAATTACCCTGATTCACTTAGTGACTATAGCATAAACGAGGAAGTTATCTGGATTGACGGTGTATCCTCTGAACATGTGGATTCTTTATGCGTATCCTTGTATGATTTAACTCAGAAACATCATGACTAGAATCTAATCATATTTTTAAGAATTTTATCAATAACTTGAATTTCTTTCTTTCTTTCTAAAATAATTTCTTCATTCCATTTCTTTAAAAATTCGGATTCTCTATCCATTTTTTCTAACTCTGCAATGTATTTGATTAAATGTATTTTGTAATCATGTAGTAAATCTAGATGTTTGTTGTGATTTTTTTCAGTTGAAGTTACCATCCCATTCCTCCTTTTTTATGTCTGGAAATAACTCTCTAATTCTTTTCCTGTCTTTTTCAATTGCCTCAATTCTGGATGTCAGATGCTCTTGAATTGCAGGTTGTCCTTCTTGATTCATTTCATTTTTCATGTCTGTGATTATTTTACCTAGTGATCTATAGTATGTCATGTGTTTTTTCTTTGAATCTTCGGATTTGTCTTCAATTTTTTCATCCATACCATGCTCATATTTATTGGAAAATAAGTACTTGATCTTTTGGAATTATTTTAAAAATTTATCTGTAAATACGACTACTCTTTCTCAATTAATTTAATTCCTGCAGGTGTCAATCGAGTTATCCATGGGAATGAATGATCCTTTTCCTCATCTATGCCTCCGCGTACAAGATTTGAATCAATTAGATATTTTGCATTTTTAAAAATAATCTTATTATCTATTTCTTTTAGTTCTGGAAAATTATACATATGCATTTTAGATATTTTTGAATTTCCTTTTAACCTTGCATAGTATTCCGTTAAAATTATTTTTTTAATTTTATCGTCCATTTCTAACATTTTTTTTAACATGTTATATTTTTATATTTAAAAAAATAAAATTAGCAGATTTTTTCACATTCACATTGTCTATTTGAAAACAAATTTTTGAATGACTCTAATCGAGATTGAGAAATTTTTGGTTTATTTCTACCTACTATTCTAAATAGGGATATCCCGGTTTCTGCACTAGTTCCTTTTAATGCCCATGAGCCGTTTTTCATTAAATATGGTTGTGGATTTCTCATGGTCACTTTTTTATGTGCTTTGACATCATATGCTTCTATTTTTGGCATTACCTAAAATTAAAAATTTATTATTATTGACAGGGTGTAAATTATTTTATATTGATTAGTCTGAAATTATTTTTAAATTGTAATCTAGGCTTAATTTTATTTAAAAATTATTGATACTACACTAATATTGGAAATTATTTACCAAGTTATATGAAAATACTTATCGATGAAATGGATGATGGCTGGGATGAAAAACTTAAAGAATTAGGTTTTGATGCGTATAGCGTTAAAAAATTACGTGCTGATGGCCATAAATTAAGAACAGATTATTCTGTAATTAATTATGCTAAAGAAAATGATATGATTCTTGTTACTCGTGATACTGAAAGCGGTCAGGCCTGTGATGAGAATGATTTGCCATACGTGTTACTTGATAATAATTCAATTTTTAAAATTGTTTTAGAAAAATTAAAAAATTCTTAATTAACATTTTTTGAATCCATTTGAGTTATTCTTAGGTTTTCAAGAATTTTATTCAAAAACTCTTCTTCCGATTGATACGATATATTTTTCATTATTAATTCCCAACAATCATCAATCTTTCTTTTAATTTGTGGAAACATTTTATCTTTTTTGAATGTAGGATAATATGACAAAATTTTCATTATTCCATCGGTTGACTGTACAGTGTGTATTAGATGTATCATAGTTCTTAACCTTTCATGAACTGAAAAATTTTCTTCCCGACTTATGTTTTCAAAGTCATCTATTTCTTCAAATGTCATGTTGATTTCTTTATGTAATTCTTTAAGTTGATTATTTACTGACTCATACAAATTAATTAATTCATATTCTATGTGTGATTTACTGTGAATTTTTTTCTCTATTTCCCCTGATTCTACAAGGAACCCGATTTCCCTGTACACTATTTTTTCATTTCCTACCTTTTTTATCACTCTTTTAGCAAGTTCTGTGCCTCTAATTTTTCCATTTTCATTAAGAATTCTAATTATTTCAATTCTGATGATATCTGAATTCTTATCCATGCTTCTTTACTCCTTTTTTCTGTATTTGTCTAAAATTGCCATTTGACTATTTTCACCAATTTCTTTTATTAGACCCTCTAAAATTATAATTCCTTTTTTAATTGGCTCTTTTTCATTTATTTTATTTTGTAATTTTTGTTTTAATACCATTCTTTCATTATTAACAAAGCTTAGCAAGGTAACTTCTTTACCCATATTGAGATTTATAAAAAAATCCACATACTCTTCAGTTGTTTTTATTACCACGTCTTGTTTTTATTTATGTACTATTTGTTTGAAGTACCTTCAAACTAGGTTTATTTACAATTTTTATCTAAATTAACTGTGGATAGTTGCGATAGACGCACTCGTGCTTACAAAAATGGCAAAACCTTTGATCAATGCAAGGAAATTGCTGAATCTATGAATCCTGATTTTAAAAAGCACATTAGTAAAAACAGCAAAATTCTGTGGACTGAAATTTTGGAGAAAGTTGATCATGACGAATTAATTTATAAATTAACTTTGAAATTTCTTCGAAGAGATGGTTATGATATTGGAAATCATAAAATCCCTGAAGTTAAGGCCTTTAAGTCTTAAAATTTATCTTACAACTGCCGTCTGAATTTTGTAACTTTTTTGCCATAATGTATGGCGTAAGTATCAGTACCGGTATTGATAATGCGATAAACAATGTTTGTAGCTGTGTGAGTAATATTGATAAGCCTATTCCACTTGCAGTTCCAATAAATATTGAAAGAAAAGTACCCGCACAAGTTGGACATGCGATAAACAACCCTGTGACTGCGCCCACACTGCTAATGCTTCGTCCTTTTTTAGAAAGCGTATACGCGCTAATTGCAATTGATGCATTTATTGCAACTAAGTATGAGACGATGATTTGCAGTACAAAATTTATTGGGATTACTTGCAACCCTACGTGTTCTGTAAGATACACTATGATTTTTGGCATGTATCCTGGACCGTCACAACATGGCGCAATAAATCCTGATGGAATTGTTGCACCGTAATGCGTCACAAAATTAACTTCTGGTTGATAGACTAGTGTTCCTGAAACCAACGAAAAAAATATTCCATAAGTAATGAACACTGCAACAAAAATTTTACGTGATTTTAAATTTGATGTTACTATTGCAATTATTGTCAGTATGTCCTTACCTTGTTTCTCAACTTTATCTTTTTGATATTTATGCATGCCAAAAGCAATCCCTCCTAGCGCAACAATCATTGTAATGTAAAAACCCAAAGCAATTCTTTGTATGGGCTCTATTGCACTGGGTGTGATCACTTCTGGATTTTGATATCTGGTATAAATCAGAAATAATATTGAAATTGATATGAATCCTAAAACAATTAATTTTTTTCCCTTATTGGTGTTTGACAGTGTTATTCTTTCCTGAACTTCATTTATTTTGTAGAATTAAATTCTATCTTAACTCAGTTTAGGCACAAAAATGTATATAATTGCAATAATTTCCAGCCTTCCAAAAATCATTAAAAATCCTAACACTATCATTGTTGCAGGATCTGTATCTGAATCTATTACTCCTGCTGATAACCCCCCGGTTGTAATTATTCCTGCTGCCTCAAAGAATGCATCCTGGAATGGCACGTTTTCTATTTCTGCAAGATGTGCACCTGTAATTGCAGATATTATTGGAAATAATGCAATAATGATTAAAGTTGATACAAGTTCTTTTTTATTTTGATTTGGCAATTCACATCTTCGTATTTTTGATAAAAATGCTCTGATGTCTCTTAGGTGGAACAATCTGAAAATTTTCAAACCGCCTGCCGTTGAAAATCCGCATCCTCCAATAAACATCAGCATGATTAGAATTGTATGTGCCATTCCGCTAAGACCTGCTAAACTCTCCATTTGCAATCCTGCCGTAGTACTAGCTGACACTGAATAGAACGCGCTTTGCAATGGATCCAGTCCACTTACTATTGCAAACATGATAGTTGCACCACCTAAAATTCCAAAATATGTCAAAACTTCTTTTCCTAATTTTGGAGACAGGAATTTTTTTCTAACAAATGCGTAATGGAACGTAAATGGCAACGCCCCTAATATCATCGCGCCCATTAATACCACATATTCCTGCCATAGCAAACCCTCCAGAATTGTAGATGTTGGCGTAAATCCTCCCGTTGAAAGCGTACTCATCGCCAGGGAAAAATTGTCGATGATGTCTCTCTCCCCAAATGCGTATAGCAGTGAGGCAACAATCACAATATAGATTCCAAAGATAACTGTAATTGTAAGAAATAGTTCTTTCATGTGGAGTGTCTTTCCAGATATAAAACCGCGCATTGCCTGTAATTTTGATTCTGGATAGAACGCTGTAATTACAAGGTAAATGAAACTCATTCCACCTACAAGCTGTGTATAACTACGGAAAAATGTAAAACTTTGCGATAATTTTTCTGGCTCATCAAATAATGAAATTCCTCCCGTTGTGAATCCTGCAGCACTTGAAAAGAATGCATTTGCAAATACTTCTGCTGCAGGTGCATCACTTGGAAACACGTACAGATACGGTATTGTTCCAAATAATGACAGTAAAAATAAACTAGAAAATACCAGTATGGATGCCTGTTGCAGATTAAGACTTGATTTTTCTCCATACGAATTTAGGAAAAACCCTGTTACCAGCAACAGGACTGTTGTTAGATACATTCCAGTAGCTGCAACTGTGTCTTCTAATAATGTCGCAACAATAGCTGGAACCAGTAGCAGAACACCTGCAAATTGTAATACAAATCCTAGATTTCCCAACACTGCTTTTACTGGCGGACTTAGTAATCGAGGTGCAACCGCAGTTGCATCCCTGATTACATTTGCAATGCTTGATTGAAATATTATTCCTATAACATGATTTTTCTTTGATACTATTGGAAGCTTTCTAACATTGTTATCTCGCATTTTATACAATGCATCTTGCAATGTCGATTTGTCACTTATTGTGATTAATGGTTTACTCATTATTTGTTTTAAGGTAGTTGCTTCTGCGTAAACTGTCGCATCACTAACCTTGCTAAGAATATCCTCATCTGTTACAATTCCCACTGGAAGTTTTTCTTTATCAACTACAATGATGTCGTCTCTCTCATAATGTCGTAACATGGCAGCAGCTTCTCTTGTTTGCGTGTCCATGTCTAGTATCAGAACATCTTTGTCCATGTACTCTGTAACGTTTTTAGTTAAAACATAGGAAACTGCTTTTTCTGGATTCGTTGACATTATGCTACCTTATATCTGGATTTTAAATAATTTGGGGTTATGTGTCAATCGTAATTAATTTTTTAACAATTATTATTTTAATTTTGATCTCCTGATTTTGCTATCTTTATAAACAATATATCCAAAGTTTATGCATAATCTCATGAATATTGATCAAGCACCCGAACCTGACTATGACTCTGTCAAAATTGAGTATGTTGGATTTGTAGATCCATATGCTGTTGAGGGCATGGTGGTTCTAAGGGCTGATAACGGCAAAGAATTCCACATGCGTGCATTTTCAGGTGAGGTTGCAAAACACATTACAAGTTTTAGTGACACTGAAGGCGAGCCTGCACCGTCCATTTATCGAATGATTGAAGAAATCTGTGAACAAAATGAACTAACCTTGGTTAAAGTAAAAATTTATGATAGCGGGGATGTTTTAAGGGCCAATCTATACTTTACCGGTAAAAAAGATCTTGTATTGAGAAATCAACGTGCATCCGATGCAATGGCCTTAGGTGCATACTATAAAATCCCAATTTTGGTTAGAAAAAAACTGCTCAAAGCAAAATTGGAAGCATAGGTTTCACTTTCTTAATTAGAATAGTTTTTTTCCAAGTATATTCTTTAATTTACTATGAATGAACAAGAAGAGCTAATGGATAGTTTACTGAATATTGATCTTGAGATTATTGATAATGTTCGAGCATTACAAAAAGAAAATTGGGTTTCTGAAACATTGAAAAACCAAGTTGAAGATTTACTGAAAATTCGTGACGAGATGGTTGTAAAGTTGATGTCTCATAAAGGAAATGATTCTTCATGTGGCTGTGGCGATGATCATAACTAATTAATTTTCCTTTTCAAAAAAATTCTCTGGAAACATATCCTCTATATTTTTTAATTCTAACGTGTACATTTTTATTTTATTTTGAACTTCAAACGATCCGTCCTCTTTTTCCAATTTTTTAATTTGATTTAAAATTGTTTTATGCATAATTGAATACTCTGGAAATCTTTTAGGGATGTCTTTCATTGTTCTAATAACATTCTTCTCATACTAATATTGATTCAAAAATATACCCATTTCAGTTCTCCTGGTGTTATAATTTATTTTTAGACGCTCTGCAATATTTAAAAAAAATGCTTCATAATTCGGCAATGCTCATCATTTAGTCAGTATAGCTTAGAGAGTTTGGTTAATCATCAGCAGTAATTTTTACTTATTCTGGTGTATATTGTTATTTATTTGACCTAAATTTTAACTCTGTAGAATATGGCTGAATGTCCCGTATGTAAATCCGCAATTAAAGCAACTCCCATTGGTAGCAAGACCGTTGGAATAACGTGCAATTGTAATGGCAACAAGGAACGTTATTTTATCAACTCTGGAACTGTAGATGATACCGTATCTGAATATGTCGATAAATTTAGTAAAACTGTGTACAGTTCAAAAACTCCTAGAAAAATCATTAGAGACACACCTGCAATCAGAACTGCACCCATTTCTAAAATTGAAGAATACTTCCCATCACAAATCATCCCTAGGGATATTCAAAAACAAATTCTTAAAGAAATTGAAACTAATGTCAAATTAGGATTTAAAAAAATAGTAATTTCTGCTCCTACCGGTGTCGGAAAGTCTGCCATAGGGATGGCTATCGCAAAATATTTTGGAACCGGATTTTTTATTACTAAATCTAAGAGTTTGCAAGATCAGTACACTCGGGACTTTCCCATTTTAAAATCCGTTAAAGGCAAATCTAACTTTGAATGTTTGAAAATAATGGGCGAGCACAAAGTCGATGATCCGATTTTGGCAAAAGAATTGGGTCATACTTGTGAGAAGGGCGTTTGTTTGGAGGGTGAAACAGAAAATTCAGAAGGAAAAACCATTAAAACATTTTGTACGTTTAAACCGCTCATAAAGGACGTGACTTCTGATACTAGATTAAATGAAGGTACCTGCACATATTATTTTCAAAAATATTTTGGGCTGATATCTGATTTTTCAGTATGGAATTACTCTGGATTTTTTCAATTAATGAAAAACAAATCTGTATTTGCAGAGTATTTGGAAAAAAAAGTTTCCATTTTTGATGAGGCCCATGGCATAGAGGATCAAATTATTAATTTTATTGGAATCGATATCTCAAACAAGCAATTAGATGAATGCAAGATAGATGTCAGTCGATATAATATTTCAGACGTTAAAGAATTGACTGCATTGCTAGTTGCAATGAAGAAATTTTATGCGACACAGTACGCTGAAATCAAATCAAATAACGGGGATGACGATTTAAAAATTTTGGAATATTTTGACGATAATTTTAAAAAATTTTCAGACATCATCGGTCAAATTGAAAGTGATCCTGAAAATTTTCTTGTAAGTGATAACAGCAATGACGTTGGAAACACTACAACAATTTCGATTAAACCGTTACTTATTTCAAAATACGTGGATGATTTCTTTAACACCGAATATCAAATTTTTATGTCTGCTACAGTCAACAAAAAAAATTTTTGTGAAACAATGGGACTTGATGAGAAAAACGTTGCATTCATTGACACCCCCAAATCCCCCTTTCTTTATGAGAATAGAAAGGTGGATTTTTTGAATGTGGCATTTTTAAATTCACGCAGTTCGTTTGCAGATGAGCAAAACGCTATAAGAAAAATTGACGAAATACTCACAGAGCATAAAACTGAGAGAGGATTGATTTTGACTTCCTCAAAAAAAAGATGCTTTGATATTTTAAGCCAGTTGTCACCTGAGAATAAAAGAAGGATTCGAATATGCCACTCTAGTAATTCTGACGGAACCACCCAGGATGAAAAAATTGCACAGCATCGAGCAACCCCCTCAAGCGTTCTTTTGTCCTCGTCCTTGTGGGAGGGAGTTGACCTCAAAGATGACGATTCCAGATTTCAGATTATAGCTAAAGCGCCTTACAAGTCATTAGGCGATACAAGGGTAAGAGCAAAAATGAATAAATTCCCATCCTGGTATAGCTCTGAAACCATGATGAAAATATTGCAAGGTTTTGGGAGATCCATAAGATCTGAGGATGACTGGGCAAGAACGTATGTTATTGATTCAACAATTAATAATTTGATAAACCAAACACGTAATATCGTCCCTAAAGCATATTGGGATGTTTTAAAAATTTTATAAAGTTAGACCTGATGTTTCATTAATGATAAATTCTAACCTGAATGTTTCTCTGTTTACTATTTTATAATTATTTTTCATAAAACTAACCGGTGCTACCGTAATCATTAATCTATCCTGTATTTTTCCAAGCAAATTATTAATCTAATGGAAAATCAACCAATAATCATTGGTTCAAACTGACGAAGAGCGAAAGGTGAATCAAAAAAAGAACAGAGATAAACCTGAAAGTAAGCAAAATCGTTTGAAAGTTTTGCAGTATTATTCTAAGAATCTTTCACACAGTGATGTTCCGTGTTGTAATTGTTGTGGAGTGAATAGTCATATTGAATTTTTAACCATTGATCATATTGCAGGAAGACAAGAAATGGACTCTGAAGATAAATTAAAGAAATTAAACTATACGCCAAAATTAAGCGGAACTGCTTTAGTAATCTGGATCATAAAAAATAATTTTCCAAAAGGTTTTCAAATACTGTGCCATAATTGTAACCAGACAAAAGGCTACTATGGAAAATGTCCTCTTGAAAATAAACCGCACTAATTCATTATTTTTTTATTAATCTTTACTGGTATCTTGTCAAAATACTATGTGAAAGATAGCACTTCATTGTTTTCATTTTTTTCTAGGAATTTCTCTTTTTCTTGCCTTTTACTCTCGATGTTTCTATTCATTTTGCAATAATGACATGCTTTGGCATTGTTATCGTGCATACAATAATCCATGTTTTAAAAAGATCATTGTTTTATTTTAAGAAATTTTTGTAATTCTTTACATGTGTTTATTTTTCTTATTATTTTTTAATTTTTAATAATATCTTTTTTAATTTATGCCTATAATTCCGCGGTTTAGCAAAACAAAACTTAATCAGTATACCTTCTTTTTGCAGAATATGAAAAAGGGATCTGTCAATCTGCTAATTATATTTGGTTTATTATTTTTAGTAATTGGAATTACTGTCCCATACTTGAACTGGATGGGTGGTGCAACTTGGTATGATTCTGTTTTATTGTTGATAATCTTTACAATCATTGGTTCTCTTTTATTCTTGATGGGAAGATCTAACCAAAAAGAACCTAACCAAAAATAACCAAAATAGAATTAATTTTCATAATAACCCATATCTTTAATGTATTTTTTGAGTAGGAATGTTCCTAATGATTTTTGGTTTGTAGCCATTGCAGGAGGACTCTCATATTTTATCAGGTGCGAATGATTTGGGATTGATAATTATCGCCAAGATTGTGTAGAGCACATATCCGCTGATAAAATATGGGAAGTTATTTTTCCTAATCTCTATTTAATGTGGAATTGAAGAAATTCTGTGTCATGGAGCAAATACTATTTTTACAATTAGAGTAATTTCATAAATACCTAAAAGAATTACAAAATAGAATGGCAAATTCTGGAAATTTTCACTCAAAGAAATCAAATTCCCCTAAGATATTTTGTGCATGGTGTCAGCAATGGAAAAGAGGTCACATAGTTCTAAAATTTACAAAGGGTGCGAATTGGAAAATTCACAAACATTCCAAAGCTGACAAACCTTGCAAAGGTTCCGATAAGGTTGTCATGCAACCAAACCCTCCTTCGCCTGAGTAGGATTAACAGCATTCACAAACTGACAATTATTTTCAATTAATGACAAAACATCTATACTCTATTGCGACAATATGCCTATAATTATAAAATTATCCTTAAAGAATTAGTTAGAAATTGATATCGCATTCTAAATCAGAACATTTTTCATGTAAACAATTAACTTTAGACTATGGTGAATTTTGAGAAAATCTATCTGAGAGTAGCATTAAAAATTATTGAAAGATGCCACGGGGCAATTAAAATCACAAAACGTGGCAAAATTGTTGAAGTTTATGATTTAAACCGACATATTTGGAGTGACGGTCTTGCAGGACTAATAATTAAGGAAGAATGTAGATCCGCAAATCTAAAAGAATGGGAGTTTGCCAATGTTCGAAGTTATGTGATAAAGGAATTACTTGCAAAATCAAAAAATTAACAAATATTCTATCTCATCTTTTTACTACTTTTGAAATTAGTGAAATTTTTAATAAATTTTATTTTATTATTTATTTGACATTAATTCAGTTTGTTTTTTCATTTCAGAAAGAACTAGAATCAATATCTCTTTTTCACTTAACTTCAACAGTGCTTTTGTTTCATCTTCAGTAAATTGAATATCTTCATTCAATTCATCGTACGTAGTTAGTGTATCTGCCATGAATTGATGTGATAATTTCGAGTTAATATGTGGTTTTGATTTTCAGAAAGAACAAGAATTTATGGCTAGTATGTTCTATTAACAGTCTGAAAATTTAACTTTTTGTTACTTTTTAAAAATATTGGATTCTATGTTTAATCAAAGTTAATCAAGCCCTATTATCTCGGTAAATTATGATAAAACAAATTCCAACTCTTTTAGTTTTAGTTGGAATAGTAGTCATAATTATTGGATTTAACCTTGTCATGACTTACGGTCTAAGTTTCTACACTGGTATCGCGCTCTTTTTTGGAATTGCTATGATTATATCTGGAATCAATCTAAAAATGAAAATCAAAAAATTAGTGTCCAAAAATCAAAAGAAACAATATGACTATACAATCAAAAAAATGACTGAAGATATTCTAGAGGATGATGTGCCAAAAAAAGAATCTAAAGAGAAGAAAGCAGACTTTGACTGAAAATTATATCTAATCCATTTTATTAAATTATAATCTTAAAATAAAAACACTTCATCTGATTTGGATAGCAATTTTAAATTGTTTACTTGCTATCTTTCATTTGTACGCTCCAATATGCTTGTACTTTAGCCATATTTTCTTCAACAAATTTTATTCCGTCTTTTTTTAATATGATTGACGGATTGGTATTTCGGACAAACCAATTTTCACTTGAATCAATCGTAATTAAATCCATGTCTTCTAATTTGTTAACATGTTCTCGAAATTTTCCGGCATTAGTTTTTTTACAATTTTTAAAAATACTCGTATACTTTTTTACTCCATTTTTAATACAAGCAAGAATCACATAATCAATAACGTCTAATTTATCTAAATTCAATATAATCCTCAATCTTAATGGCTATTTAGGAAATCGGTTAATTGCTGTATAACTCTAGAAATATTTTATCTTATTATCAATCATGCCTAAAACAAGGTCATAATCAGCCCACGTTGACTAATTTTTACTAGAAAATACTTTCAAAAATTCTTTTAATTCTTCCTTTTGTTTTTCAGGTGGTGTGTTTTCCCAAATTTTTAATTGATTAAATTTTGCTAATTCATAGAAAATATCTTTGTCTTCATCACTAAACTCATCATGTCCTTTTTTGTTAATTTTTCCACGTCTTCTTAATACTCCTTGTCTACCCTTTGACTCTTCTTGATATTCAATAATTATTTTATTTTTAAAATCAATTAAATCCGGTACAAATTGCCTGAATCCTTTTTTTCTAAATTCCCCTGCCTCCTCTTCTGTTAAAAATGGAACTTTTTTCCATGTCCCAAACTCGTCTATGATTATCCTTGTCTTGCCTTCTTTGGTATCTGTATCAATCATAAAATTATAATGATTTTCCTTGTCGATTTGTTTGATCTGCTGATTAATGTCAAATAATTTTTCAAGATCTTGAACTCCCATGTTTTGTCTATTGAATTTACATATATGAGCCGAAGGTTATCGTGTAATATTACGATCGATCATTTTTTCCAACCAATTAAATTGATACATGATTGTGAGTAATTGAACATGGATACTTTTGAAGCAATTTCTACTAGACGCGCAATTAAAAAATTTGACAGTACCTACAAAATGACATCCGAACAAATTGACTCCTTGATGAAATTAACTATTCTTTCACCTACTAGCTACAATCAACAAAACTGGAGGTTTGTAACAGTTGCAGATCAAACCATAAAAGAAAAAATTGGAATTGCTGCAAGAAATCAAGCACAACCCGTTGATGGATCCTTGGTGATACTGCTATGTGGAAATATGAATGCCTGGAAAGATGACCCCTTAAGATATTGGAAAAATCATCCTGTTGAAAAACAAGAATTAGTTAAATCCTCTTTAGAGAAAAAATATTCTGAGAGTCTTCAAAATAGGCGTGATGAGGCAATGCGTTCTTGTGGTTTTGCAGGCCAAACAATAATGCTTGCAGCCAGACAAATGGGACTTGATTCTTGCCCTATGGTGGGTTTTGATTACGACGAAATGGCAAAAATAATTAATCTTCCAGATGACCATTTGATTGTTTTAATGATAGTTGTTGGAAAATCCAGTGAACCTGCCAAAGAACGTGGCGGTCAATTGAGTTTAGACGAAGTTGTTTTTAAAAATAATTTTAATTAGATTATTCCATCATTTTTAGAGTGTCTGATGCTGTGATGATTCCTATGATTTTTGAATTTTTTGATACTAGAATACATTTTGTATATCTTATCAGTGGAACTAAAACATTTGCTGGAGTATCAAAATCCACAATTGGTGGAATGGAATCCATTGTATCTGACAGTTTTGCTTTTTTTAATTCTGCTTCTCCCTTGTCTGCTAAATGTCTCACAATCCCATCCTCTGAAACTACTCCCACTACGTCAGTTCCATCAAAAACTGGAATTTGACTAATTGATAATTCGTGCATTTTTTTAATTGCATCATGCAGGGTGTTTGTTGGTTTTAATTTTACGATGACCTTACTACAAAAATCTCCTGCGGTATGTGATGATGACTCTCCTTCTAACTTTGAAAGATTTTCAAAAATTTTCTTTGCTGTCTCGTAACTTGGTTGACTTCTTCCTGACTCTATCTGGTTAATCATCGATGTGCTAACCTGTGTCATCTCTGCTAGTTTTTTTTGTGTGATGCCAATTTTTAATCTTATTTGCTTTATGGAATCAATTCTTGGTAACAATTCAATTATGGTGAGTCTTGACTAGTTTAAAATGTATTATTTTATACTCTTCTTTACTTTCTTTGGTTGCTCAATTGCTGCTTGTGCTGCGGCTACAATTGCAATAGGAATTCTATGCGGCGATGCGCTAACATAAGTTAGTCCTTCTCCGTGGCAGAATTTAATTGAACTTGGATCTCCTCCGTGTTCCCCGCATATGCCCATCTCCATATTTGCTCTGACTACGCGACCTGCTGCTATGCCGATTTTAATTAAACTACCTACGCCTGCTACATCAATTGATTGAAATGGATTTCTTTCTAGTAATTCTTTTTCCATGTATTCTGGCAAGAATTTCCCCTCAACATCTTCCCTGCTGAAACTAAATGTTCCTTGAGTCAAATCATTAGTGCCAAAACTAAAGAACTCTGCTGTCTTTGCAAGTTCATGTGCAGTTAATGCTGCCCTTACCACTTCAATCATAGTTCCAAAGTTTATTTTTAATTTCATCTTGTGTTTTGTTTCTGTCTCTTTTTTAATAATATCGTATATTTTCTTTATGTGATTCAATTCCGCAATGCTGCTGATTTGGGGTATCATAATTTGTGGATGCGCTTTGACTTTTTTCTTTGTTAATTCAACTAATGCTTCAAACACTGCTCTAATTTGCATTTCATAAATTTCTGGATATGTGATTCCTACCCTTACTCCTCTATGACCCATCATTGGATTAATTTCTACGAGTTCCCTTGCTCTCTTTAGTATAGTTTCAGATTTTACCACTTCACTTGTGTTTCCACTTGCTTTTAATTTCTGAATTTTTTCAACCAATTCTTCTGGATTAGGTAAAAATTCGTGTAATGGTGGATCTAGTAATCTAATTGTAACTTCATATCCTTCCATTGCTTTTAGAATTTGAATAAAGTCACTTTTTTGTAATTGGCCTAATTTTTTCAGAATTTTACTTCGTTCTTCAATATTTTCAGCCATGATCATTTCTACAAATAAGTTAATTCTATCACTGCCATTGAACATTCTTTCTGTTCTGCATAATCCAATTCCTTGGGCTCCAAACTTCCTCGCTAACACTGCGCCGTCTGGAGTATCTGCATTAGCTCTAATTCCTAATGTTTTTGTTTTTTGTGCCCATTCTAAAATCTGTTCAAACTCTTTTGTTACTTTTGGCTCTACTGTTGGAATTTCTCCAATAAAGACAGTTCCCTCACTTCCATCAATAGTGATCGTGTCGCCTTCTTTGATTGTTATTCCGTTTGCCGTACCTGTGTTTTTATCATAATCTATTTTTAATTCTGGACATCCTACTATGCATGGTTTTCCCATTCCTC
>JACNFV010000070.1 GCA_014384445.1 Candidatus Nitrosopumilus sp.
TTAGTTGTATCACCAGATCAAGGTGGAAAAGAAAGAGCAAAAGAATTTGCAAGAGAATTCAATTCAGATTATATCGCATTAGAGAAAACAAGAGATAAAAAAACAGGTAAAGTAAAAATTAAAACAAAAAATTTAGAGGAGGTTGAAAATAGAGATTTAATTTTAGTTGATGATATCATAAGTACTGGAGGTAGTATTATCAAAGCTACACAATTTCTTAAAAAACAAAAATGTAAAAGAATCTATGTTGCATGTACACATGCACTTCTAATGAATGATGCTGAAAATAAAATAAAGAAAGCAGGAGTTACAAGCATCATAAGTACAAATACAATTCCAGGAAAAACATCAAAAGTGGATATTTCAAAAGCTATTGCAAAGGCAATAATGTAATGCCAGAAAGTTTTTTCATTGTATCTAAAGATAATTTAGAACTTGCAATAGATGAAGTTGTAGCAATTGTAAAAATGTATGATAGATTTAGTAAAATAAAAATAATTTCAAATCTAATAATTATTCAATCAAAAACTAATTGGAATAAAATTACAGAGCGTGCTACATTTGTAAAAACTTCTGGACAAATATTAAGAAAAATGTCAGGGTTATTTTTAGATGATAAAAATTTTCAAGTTCTAAAAAATACACAAAGTTTTGTGTGTAGAGTAGTTAACTTATCATCAAATAAATTGAATGTATTAGAATTAGAGAGTTCGATGGGGGATATGATATCTAAGTTTACACATGCAAAAGTAAATTTAGAAAATCCCGACATTACAGTATATCTAATTTTTACAAATGAAGAAAATTTTTTTGGTTTTTCAGAAATAAATGAAGATAGAAAACGCCCTAAAAAAAGTAAAAAGTATCCCCACGAATTGGATTGGAAGTTGACAAGAGTTATGATAAATTTAATTGGATTGCAAAAAGGGGAAACTGTGTGTGATCCATTTTGTGGTACAGGCACAACATTACTTGAATCAGAATCAATGGGCATCAATGCAATTGGAATAGATTTTGATGAAAAAATGTGTGAAATTTCTAAAGAAAATCTTAGAATTAATAATTACAAATCAAAAATTTTAAAATCAGATTTTCAAGAATTAGTAAAAATCTCAAATGATTTTGATGGAATTGTTACGGATTTACCATATGGTAGATCTTCAAAAGCATCAGAAAAACCTGAAGAAATTTTAAAAAAATTTATCGCAATTATTCCTAAACATAAGAAAATCGCTCTAATGTATAAAAAAGAATTAGATTCTAAAATGAAATTAAAAGGACTGAAAAAATATCAGATCTATAGGCATAAAAGCCTCACAAGAACTATTTTGATTAAATGAAACTGGTATTTTTAGGAACATCAGCTGCACAGCCTACACAAAAAAGAGGATTGTCTTGCATATGTTTAGAAAGGGAAGGTGAAATCATAATGTTTGATGCAGGTGAATCTGCACAGATTTCATATACGAAAGCGGGTCTAGGATGGAATAAAAAAATGAAATTGTTTGTAACACATTTGCATGGAGATCATTGTGTAGGAATTTTGGGACTATTACAAACAATGTCAATGCAAAATAGAACAGAGTCTTTAGAAATTTTTGGTCCTAAGGGAATTGATGAATTTCTTGCAGCCAATATTAAAATATTAAACTTTAGCTTACCATTTTCTATTTTAATTACAATTGTTAGTGAAGGAAAAATGTATGAAAATAATAAATTTTTAATTCACGCAGCTAAAGCAAATCATTCAATAACTGCATTTTCATATTTGTTTGAAGAAAAAGATAAACCAGGAAGATTTAATGTTCAAAAAGCAAACGAATTGGGCATACCAGAAGGTGAATTATGGAATAAATTACAAAATGGAGAAAAAGTAAGCAATAATGGAAAAACAATTAGACCTGAGCAAGTATTAGGTACAAAACGTCCAGGAAAAAAAATAGGAATTTCAGGCGATACAATGCCAACAAAAGAATTGGAATTATTTTTCAATGAATGCGATTACTTGGTATTTGATTCAACATTTCTTGATGAAGAAAAACAAAAAGCACAAGATACTTGTCATTCAACTGCAAAACAAGCTGCGGAGTTAGGGAAAAATGCAAATGTGAAAAATTTAATCTTAACACATTTTTCTGCAAGATATAAAGATGAAATTGGACATCAAAATGAAGCAGGAAAAATTCATAATTCAGTCATCACTGCAAGAGATCTTTTAGAAGTAGAAATTAAATAAAAAATTAATCTGTTTTAAATATATTTTTTATAAAACTGAATGGATCAATGCTAGAGATTTCATTTGTAATATTTTCTTTAGAGGATTCACTTGATTCTATAATTTCATTCTTAATATTATCTCCAGCTTCTGTAATTCCTTCAGAAATTTTTTCATTAACATTTTCAACTAATTTATCTCCAGTTTCTGTAATTCCTCCATACACACTATCACTGACACTTTGAATTGTTTTGTCAATAGAAGTATCTAGAAGATTCTCAGCAGAATTAGTTATTTTTGTATTAAGTGAATTAATGTCATTTTTTAAAGAATCAGACAATAGCACAGATGTATTTGGAAATAATGCAGTAATTTCTGTAGAAAACATCATACCACCTAAAACGAAAACAGCTACAATTATGCCTAATTTTATCAACATGTTATAGTATTGTTAAAAAATTCATTTTAAATTCAAACTAAAAAAAATAATCAAAAATGAGTGAATTTTTTTAAGTAGTTTTATCTAATCAAAAACTATCCAGTCAATGATTGCATCGATATTTGATGAAGTTAAAGTGACTTTAATTGGACCTAATGGGGATTCATTAGATTCTTCACAAATTGCTATTTGTTCAACAAATGCTGCTTGTTTGTTAAGATAGAACCATGTAGTGTCATCTTGCAAATTGTCTTCAAGTGAACGCAAGTAAATTTTTTGTAGTTTATTATTATGTATAAATTGATAAATTTTTTCAAAAGATCTCAGTTCTTTTGAGTGTGCATTAATTGAAACATCATTATTGTTTATGATTGCATAAGGAAAAACATTAGATATTGCTTGTTCTATTTTTTCGATAGATTCAGAAGGATTTACAGTACAAAACATTTCTATTTTGCAGCTAAGGTTTGGAATCTTCATTCAATCCATCTTTGAATTATTTCATATGATTTTTTTATTAATTCATCTTTTGTTAAACCAATATTAGATATTGCAAAATCAGATAGTGCAATGGAGTTGCTAATACCAACACCTAATTCACGATTATCCCTTTCATTGAAATGTTCTTTTGTTTGTGGATCATCAGATCTTCCTCTCTTTTGTAAGAAATTAAACCGAGTATCAGTTGATGCATGTATTGCTAATAGTTTTACAGTTCCAAATTTTCTAAGTACCTGTATTTCATCATTGGATCTAACACCATCAATTAACAATACATTTGCATTAGAAGATTGTATTTGTATTTCAACTAATTCAGCTATTGCACCAGGTCCATTTTTTTCTCTAAGTTCTAACATTAATTTTCCAAGATTTTCTCTACTTGCTTCTAGATTTCT
>JACNFV010000211.1 GCA_014384445.1 Candidatus Nitrosopumilus sp.
ACAATTTAATTGAAAACTCTTTTGAGAACAGACAATACGCTTAAGTTCACAGATAATATTGAAAATTTGTGGGGTTGTTACAATGAGTGATGATGAGCGAGGCTATGATGATTGTAGCGGAAAGTGTGAACAGTGTAATCTCGACGTAGATGTTATTTTTGACTGGATGAATTACAAAATAGGAGACGTAAAATGGCTCTGCATAGACTGTGTTAAAAAGAATAATGCAGCAATAAATCAATAAATAAGGAATTATCTAATTTTGTTAGTCACAAAAAGAGTTTAGAATCTAATATGTGCCATTTAAAATCAATTCTCAAAAAAGTGCATTCTATAGTAGAGATGATGCCATATACTTGTAAAGATAAAAATCAAAAAATAATCGAAGTTGAATTTGATGCAAGCAGTAAGTTAGAAAACGATGTGTGGTGCCTTTGCAAAAGTTGCAATACCAAATCAGATTTTACAAAGTACAGAGTTTATGAAAAATACCTAGTCAAATTATGTTAAAAATTTATAGAAAATCATACCTACGTAGGAATAAAATTACACATAAAACCCTCAGAACATTCATGCTGTAAAGTGCATCTCAACGAACGCTTCGGGAATTAATGGTAATAGAAACCAAGTCTCTTCTTTGATTTGTCCCAGTATCTAAAAAGTTCTATGAAACACATGTGTTTCAAGGGATTCTATGAAACACGCTTGTTTCAAGGAAAAGACAACTTGTCAATATAACCTAATTTGAATAAAATAATGTCGTTAGCACCCGAAGATGCTAACGGTTGGTTTTACGCCTGGCAGCCGAAGCCACCAGCTCGGAAAACACAACTTGGCGTGCAAACCAATGACCTGCATATCCTAGTTTAAATTCATTGTTATCCGGTTTTACATATAATCTACAATTTAATCCACTAGGAAAATCATATAGTGGTTTATTTTTAAAGAAATCTTCTGTAGAGTCATTCCTTTTTATCCCTATTGCTTTTTTAAAATCCTCAGTGTCAATATGTTCATCTATGTTATCTCCAAAATCATAATTATCTAATTCTATATCAAAATCTTCCAAATCTCGTAAAAGTTGTTTTTTTCTTTTTTCTGCATCATTAAATGTTGCAATAGATAATTGATATATAGTAAACATATTTGAGTACATGTTCGAAAAACTATCCATAGTGTAGAGATGTTGTAGGATCATTCGTTTTTTTTCTTTAGTTTTTTGTAAGGCTGTAAAATAGTCAGGAGGTTTAATTATCGGACTAAGATTTTTTTTAACTTCTTTGAATAACCCTTCAATATGATCATGATAGTTGATTCTAAATTCGGGTAGTATTGAAAATATTGATTTTTCTTGGTCATTCAAATTAGATTCACCTGAGATTTTTCTTTTTGTGATAATTAGATAGACTCCTATGACCCCTAATATGGTGAAAATTAAATCTGCGAATGTAAAACCTTGAATTATTTCAGGTGTCAAACTTGCAAATAATCCCCAAATTCTATCCAAAACATGGTATAATGCAGAACCTGCAATGAAAATTATCCCTTCTCGATAATCTAATTTCATCATAGATTTGACTTCTTGATTTTCTAATAAATTGATCATACTTTCCTACGCCTATGTCTAGACCCTTAACAAGGGAGAATATGCCACATCAATTAGATGGCACTGGATATGTATAGAATATGAATAAACCCGACACTTTACTCTAACTTATTTCGTGGGATGTATGATTTGATAAGTTCGCGCAGATTGTTTAGCTATTTTGTCGGGTTTTGTGCCTGAAAATCCTCTATTTTTTGACAAAATTTGAAAAAATAACCGATTAGACCATCAAAAATATGGTCTAAATCATCAAATATCTACTGTAATTACCTCTTCTTGCATCAAAAAAGTCGGACCAAATTGAAATTATTCATCTTCTAGGATTTCAAAAAGGCCAAAATTAAAAATAAAAAATTCCCAAGGTCTTCTAATTTTCTAGAATTATGTGGTATCTGCAATGGATAGAGTTTCTTGTTTTGGCACTTTGAAATCAATATTGAGCCATGATCTTTGTGTTCGACCATCAACTTCAACTCTATCTTCTTCATAATATTCTGCAAATGCCTTTGAGAACTGACCTATCCCTTTAGGGATTTCTCCTTTTTCTATCATCACTTTCTTGTAAAAATGATATGTTTCTCTCTTTGTCTTATGACCTTCAGAATCAACAATCCAATTAGTTGCAAAATCATCTATCGGATCTGCGTTCTCATTCCATTCCTTCTGAATTTCTTTCCAGTCTTTTGAATGAGTGAATTTACCATCTTTATTCAGTCTATTTGCTATTGCAACAATACTTGAGAATACTAAATTCTTCTCTTCTTGATTCTCATCAAGTTTCTCCTTGAGATATTCGATTCTTGCAGGATCGTTTTCAAAATCTCTTTCCCATTTTACAATAATCCATCTTCTAAAAAATCCTTGAGATTGATCAAAGACCTTTGGGAATCTATTGCAGGAGAACAATAATTTACAGAATGGATAGAGTGTGAATCCTTGTTGATGTTTTTTCTGAACCTCAATACCTTCGTTTGATGTAATTGCTTTTACTTTTCCAGTATGTCTAAGTTCATTCTGTTCTAAATCAGGAAATATGTTTGCAGATTTTCCAACAAGATTTGCTCTAAGGAATTTATCTTCTGCAATATCTTGTAGTGCAATATTACTAACATTATCTTTACCGATTAAAGATTGAATATATCCCAAACAAACTGATTTACCATTTTCTCCACCACCTAAGAACATGAAGGCTTTTTCGTCAACATGACGTTTGATAATTGGACTAGCAATGATCTCCAAAACAGTTTGAAATTCCTTCTTCTTGAATTTTCCATTTACAGTAAATGATGCCTTTAGATATTTCCAGAATAATGTGTCTTTTAGATTTTTCTCAATATCTTTTGATTTTGGTTTTGTATATTCTACAGGTAATAGAACTCTACTCAAATGTTTAGGAGTATGTGGTGATAATTCTAAAGTTTCAAGATTCAATATTCCATTCTCTACAGTAATCAAATTAGGATCTAAATCGAATTTCTCTAATTCTGAATAAGTTTGGGCTTTGATTTTATTGATAACTTCATGGCGACTATGTGAAGTACAATTAGGGATTAGTTTTTCAGTTTCTTCTTTAATTATAGTTTCAGCTTGTAAGTTATCATAGATTTTTCCATTATACAATAGAATTTCTTCAGTCTTTCTAATTGTAACAAATGTATGTCTAAGCTGTAGTTCTCGAACTACATTGTCTATCTTATCATCTCCATTGTATAGTTCAGGATCATAATTCCCATAATGAATCATCTTTGGGTTTCCACAAATTCTTGATTCAAGAATATCATTGTTTATTATCTGAAATTTGATTGAATCAGCATTTCTCATACTATCCATATCTGAAGAACCATGATCTGATTGGAATACTTCACATATTGCTCGATATATTGCAACATGGATTCGTTCTTGT
>JACNFV010000033.1 GCA_014384445.1 Candidatus Nitrosopumilus sp.
GTGAGATAAGTCGTGCAACAGGGGACAAAGTACAGATTCCTCGCACTATCAAAACATTTCAATCTGGAAAAGAATTTTCAATTAATTCTGTACGAGTAAATCCATTACCTGTTGATCATTCAATAGCAGGAGTTCACGCATTTATTTTACATACTTCAGAAGGCTCAATTGGCAACACTGCTGACTTGAGATTTCATGGTAGACGAAGCAAAGACACTGAAAAGTTTGTTGAAAAGTGTGGGGAATCCTCTCTAGACTTGTTACTGTGTGAAGGAACCAGAGTAAACTCTACACAGTCATTAACTGAATATGATGTTGAATCTACAGTTACTGATATTGTAAACAAAACAAAGGGACTGGCAATTTGTGGATATCCGATTAGGGATTTGGACAGATTGTTGTCGTTTTATGAATCAGCAAAGCAGACTAATCGTGATTTGGTAATTGATATGAAGCAAGCATATTTGCTAAAACTATTTTCTCAATCAGAGAATCTCAAAGGGCATTATCCATCACCTACTGACAGTAACATCAAAATCTACATTCAGAGAGGGACATGGGGATTATTGGATAAGGATTTGGAAAAGTTTTCTGACAGACAATTCCACATGGACTATGCTGAATGGCAAAGAGAGTTTCTCAATTATCCAAACGCTGTAGATTACAGGGACATCAAGGCAAACCAGAAAAATTTCATATTCTTTTGCAGTGATTTCAGACTACAAGATTTGATAGATATCAAGCCTGATGAGGGGGCTACATACATTCGCTCACTAACTGAGCCCTTTGATTTGGAGATGGAACTCAAAGAGGAGCAGATTAAAAACTGGTTTACGCACTTTGGAGTAATAAAAAAAGACCAAGACTGGCACCAGATACATGTCTCAGGACATGGTGATGGCACTCAGATAAAACAGGTAATTGACGGCTCTAATGCCAAAAAACTAATTCCGATTCATACCCAACATGACGAATATCACAAGAAATGGCACAGTAATGTTCTGTCAGTAAAGCAACATGATTCAGTAGATTTGTGATAAAAATGAATTGTCATTTACCAAACTTTTCAAGTACCCTCAAATGATATGGACTGGATAAAGAAACTAAGCAGTAAAAATCCTAAAGATTGGGAAGAGGTTGCACGAGAGATTCAAAAAAAAGATGGTACTGAAATTAAATCCAACCGCACAAGCATAATAACTCCTCAAAGAAAAATTACAGAATCGATTCCAAAAAGAAAAACCATCAAAACTTTCAAATTAAAAAAACAAATAAAATTAGAAGAAACAACAAACAATACTGAACAAACAAAATACCGATTTTCACATTCAGATATTTATGAAATTAAAAATAAAATAAAAGGCTTGAAATTTGATACGCCAAATGATCTAACAAATCTATTATCTGCATATGAGATATTAAACACACAAAATACTCGCGACCTTACAATTCAAGATTCGTTAAAATCTACAATTGAAATCCTTGATCACCAAATAATGACTGCAAAAAAAGTCAAAAATATTTTTAATGGAAGAGCAATTCTTGCAGACGAAGTTGGTTTAGGAAAAACAATTGAAGCAGGTATTTTAATAAAAGAATACTTCACAACTGGAATGATTAAAAACGCATTAATTTTAACCCCTCCTTCTTTGAGATTACAGTGGCAACAGGAATTAAAATCAAAGTTTAATCTTGATTTTGTAACAAACAAAGATGATAATAGATTTGAAGATTTTGATAAACATGACATGTTAATTGCCTCATTATCTTCAGCGTCTCTAGAAAAAAATGCAGAGATGTTCAAAAATATTGAATGGGATCTTGTTATTGTTGATGAGGCTCATCGACTTAAAAACTCAAAGACATATGCTCACATGTTTGTAAAAGAACTGCAGAAAAAATTCATATTTTTATTATCTGCCACGCCTGTACAAAATAGCATTCAAGAACTATACAACATGGTTGAAATTGTAAGGGTCGGTCATCTTGGAACTTGGAAAGATTTTGCAATGAAATACACGACTGATAAAAGAGCAAGAATAGTCAATCCAGAGAACAAAGTTGAACTCGAAGATCTGCTTCAACAAGTAGTTATTCGTACAACTCGTGATGAAGTACGAAAATATCTCAAATTTACTGACAGAATCCCAAAAACACACGTAATGAAACCCTCCAAAGAAGAGTCACTTCTCTATGAAACTGCTACAAATTTTGTGCGTGAACTTTGGCAAAAAGGAACAGGCGGAAAGAATTCAATGCTAACCTTGATGACATTACAGCGACAAATATCTAGCAGTACAGAATCGACAAAAGTTGCACTAGAAAAAAAGATAATCAAATCTCCAGAAAATACTGTAGAATTAAAAAAAATAATTGATATTGCAAACACAATAGAAAAAGATACAAAGATGAAAGAGTTGGAAAAAATAATTAAAAAAGATCCTAAAACTAAATATTTGATATTTACAGAATTTAGAGACACACAAAATTATATTTTTAATATATTACAGGATGAAGGACTGGAAGTTGAAAAATTTAACGGAGCAATGAGTACAAAAGAGCGAGACATTGCAGTAAGAAAATTCCAAAAAGACACCAACATTTTAGTTTCTACTGAAGCGGGTGGAGAAGGTCAAAACTTTCAATTTTGTAGTAATGTAATTAATTATGACTTGCCTTGGAATCCAATGAGAGTTGAGCAGAGAGTAGGCAGAGTTCATAGAATTGGGCAAAAAAAAGACGTGTATATTCATAATTTGGTCATATCTGACACTATAGAAGAATACATTCTAAAAATGATTTTTGATAAAATTAATTTATTTAAAATGACCATTGGCGATTTAGATTTATTATTTGAGGAGGAAGGTTTGAAAAACATTGAACGTGAAGCCTTTGAATCATACATGTCAGCGACTTCAAGCAAAGATAGGAAAAACAAATTCTCCGCACTAGGGGATAAATGGAATCATGATAAAAAGAAAATACATGACACTGTAATGGAGTTTGATGAAGAAGTATTTGCAAATTTTAAGAATTTGTCATCTGTGAGGAAATAATTTGGACGAGCAAATACTGTTACAAAAAGCAAAGGATTTGACATTGGGATATCTTCAAAAGATTGGTGCTGGAATTAACGAGTCAGACGGGCTATACACGATAGAGATTCCCTCCGAGTTTGAGCAGATATTTGGCGGACTAGAAAAGAGGATCGCATTTGAATCTGAAATTGCACGCATATATTCATGCGAATATGTGATTTTAGGAAGTAATTTTCTAGCAATCATACTAAATCAAATCAAAAAACAAGCACCAGTAGTTGGCGGACATTTAAAAAAACACGGTGAATTTCCAGTGGATCTTTTAGATAATATCCAAGTACACAATGGAACGATAAAACTGGTAAACTCTTTAGATGATGTAAAAATTGTATTACGATTTTACTTTAACATTAATCTAAAAAGTGTAAAAAATACAACAATGTTGGAATGGGTAGACATTGATTTTGAGAC
>JACNFV010000083.1 GCA_014384445.1 Candidatus Nitrosopumilus sp.
CTATTTTGAGTATTTCTAGATATTTTTTTAGAATTTCTACCAGCTACAATAAATCAAATAATCACATATTGTAATTATGACCAGAACAGAAAGAAGACGAGGTACAATACACCCTACACGGGATGGAAAACATAATCCTGTATGTATTGATCCTCACTGTAAGGATTGTACATAAAATATGATCTAGAAATTTGAAAATGTTACAGATTAGAGTTTAGAATCCAAGTGTTAACGACAATGCCTATTTAGAATTTTTCGATTATTTTTAATATATTTTTTATCAAAGTGGCATGATCAACCTCAAGTTCAGCAGTAAGATAGATTAGTTTTTTATCTTTTAATGGAAAAGTAATTCTCTTCAGTTTTTCATATTCTGCCATTGCATATTTTCCCTTTCCAATAAAATCAGAGAACTTGTCACGAAGTTTCCATGCATCCATAGCATGTCTAAGGGAGTCTTTTTGCAAACTAGGGCTCAGATAGTCAGTTACGCCTTCTTTTTGTCCTCCAAACAAAGGCCTGCCTTCATAGTCAATAATAGTAACAAATCGAATTTTAGGATCTAAAGACATGATTGCGTCATAAAGTTTCTCATATTGTTCAGATTCCATGATTGTTACTAAGTTAATTTGGATAATAAATACTAAAACGTTTTAAAAAATTTATTTAGATTTTTAAAGTTTTTTCAACAAAATTTAAAAATATTTAAAGAATTTTTTAATTTGACTAAAATATGATTTGCTATAAATGGAATTATGAAAAAAGCATATGTGTTAATAAATTGTGATTTAGGGCAAGAAGGGCTCATTCTAGATACATTACGTAGCATAAAATCCGTAAAAGAGGCACATGGAACATTTGGAGCATATGATGTTATTGCAGAAGTAACGGCTGAAAACTCGGAGGATCTTCGAAAAGCCATTACATGGCAAATTCGTAAATTAACCCCCATCAGAGCAACATTGACGTTAACTGGAATAGAGGGACAAAAATAGGGATGTTACAAAAAGCATCCGTTCAGGAATTTGATGATTATACGGATTGTCAAGTATGTCACAATCCATTACCTCATTGTCATTGCAAATGTCAGTATTGTGATAAACGTGATGATTGTGAATGTGCATTGTTTGATGCAGCAACGGGAGGATAATATTTTTTAATAAATGTTAAATTTTAAATAAATCTTAAGAATAAAATTTCAATATTTAATTATCATGATGTGATATTATGTACACATGAGAAAAGTTGCTGAATACACAAAATGTACTGGATGTAATACATCATTGCTATTATGTAATTGTCCAAAATGTGGTAAAATAGAAAATTGCATTAGAGTTTGATAACAATTCAGGAATAATTACCAACAAAGAAAGAATGATCAGTTAGAGTGTTCGTAAATTACGTTACTCTCAAATCAATCTACTATCTTCCTTTATTGTATTTAGCACGATGTGGGTTATAGTATTTTCAACATTTGGTATGGCCGATAAGGATTTTACAAAAAGGCTCAAAGATTCTCTATTCTTAAATTTTGCAATCACTACCGTATCTGCGTCTCCAGTTATATCGTAAACTGCAATAACATTGTCATGTTTTGCAATTTCATGTTCAATTTCCACCATTTTACCTTGCGTGGTTTTGATTTCAATTATTGCAGTAATATCGTATCCAAGCAATTCATGATTAAGGCGAGCAGAATACCCATGAATGATCTTTTTTTCTTCAAGTTTTTTTATTTTTGAGATCATGGTTACAGTTGATACCCCTAATCTCTGAGATAGTTGTCTTGCAGACTGTCTTGCATCAGTTAAAAGATATTTTAGAATTTGCATATCTTTATCATCCATACTCATACAATATAATGTATAAACAAATATTTAAGAATATGGACTAATTCTGTATAAATTTAATGTAAAATGATAAAATACCTTATAATCGTCTAATTAGAATAAGATGCAATGGCGTTGTTGTTAATATCGGATCCGATATTGGAAAAGATTCAAAAGCATTTCAAAAAATATGGAATAAAATCATCAATATCTGAAGAAAGGCTTGATTTTGAATCAGATTATCCAGACATCAATATTTTAGGAATAAAAGATGGCATGGGAAATGTGGGGTCCCTAAAACTAGAAAATTCACCCATTGACTATATCCAAATCATAAAAAAACAAGAATATGCAAAATGTGACTATGCGGTGGGGGGTCATGTTGGAATGGGGGTTCACAAACATTCATGGTGGATGATGAAACTTTTTCTGGCATTTTCTGATTCAATTCGTATTGGGCCATTTGATATTGGAACACTTACAACAATAAAGAAAGGACTTTTTCACTCAGAAGTTGAGAGTTTTATGTGGAATGGGTATCCAAAACTTACCACACTACCTCCAGGGTTGGTACGAGATAATGTGGTTGAACCATTGTCTAGTGATCAAAGATTACGACAATTGATGACTAAATGTTTACTAAAAGAACGAACGATCACCGTCTCTAGATATTCACCACGACATCAATCCGGTACAGTAGAAACAAATTCTAAAATAGTAATTAAATCAAAATGGAAACTTCAAAAAGATCTTTTTGCAGATCATGACACTATGGAAATGTATGAGAAAATGGCAAAAATAGTAAAGCAGACAGTAAATGATCTAAAATATCATTTAAGATAGGAAATATCTAAATGGCATGTACGCAATTTGAAACAAAGGATTTGTTAATAAAAGAGATTCTTGATGCGCCACTAGGCCACATGGTAAGCGTGTTAGAACACCATCTTTGTTGTAAAATAAAGTTGGATTTGATTGAACAGAATACTTTGAAACCTGGATCAAAATTTGAAAGAAAAATTACAATTACTGGAAATAATTTTCCTCTTATCAAAGCAGTTATAACATTTGACAGAAAAACTTTGCCACAATCAATTGTAAAACAATTACTTCAAAAAACAAATCTCATAGGCACAATTTTAAATCTGAATGACATTCCAAATAAAAAAGATGTAATTTTTCTAAAAATAGAAAAAGAAAAGATTGTTCGAGTGTATCAAATTAAATATGGTAAACGTATTTTCTTTGAGGTATTTGAAGAAATCAGATTAGATTACATTGATGCAGTCCGAAAAGAGTTTGAAACGTCCAAGAAAAATCACATTATTCAACCTGAGATCTTCGGATAGAAAGAACGGGGGAAACGGTTAGTTTTACGCCTGAATCCAACCTTTACAGGACGCACAAATCAACATTCCGTCTTTATTTTCATAACTTTCTGAGCCTGGAGGACATTCGCATTTTACAATTTGCTCCATAACAATGAAAGACGTTTGTAATATTTGAATAAAAAAAATTATATCTTTAAAGATGTTTATTATTTTGATCATTTTTTAACACATATCCAAAATTTCTACCAGCTACAATAAATCTGATGATCACCATAACTAACCATGTCAAAGA
>JACNFV010000212.1 GCA_014384445.1 Candidatus Nitrosopumilus sp.
AGCCCTCTAAACTGCAGAACATTAAGAGATTTCCTCTTGTGGTCAAGCGTCAAACGCTTGGTTGCCTTTTTCGTTCTGCGGGGCTACGCGGGTTATTTGTTAGATTTTTTAACTAACAATGTATTATTTATTAAGATATACAACTATTTAATATTTTTATGAAATTTTTACAATTAATTATCTCTTTTATTGTAATTCTATTTATTATTTATAAAAAATAGTCATTTTATTTAATCTGTATTTGCTTTTTTTGCTCTTTTCTTTACTTGCTGTTCTTTTTTGTATTTTCTAATTCGCTGATTTTGTTCTGCAGCTTTTTGTCCCTTCTGTTTCCTTCCTTCCTTCTTCCCTTCTGTTTTATTCTTAAACCCCATATCAAAAATTCTGTAACTTGATTATGATAAAAATTTTGATATGTATGGGATTCATTTAGTAAATTGATTACATTTACAATCTATTACTAGACATATCTCACTATTTCTAATATGATTGTGAGTAAAATGCATACATAATTTATTTTTACAAATTCTTTTCTGTGTTTCTTTTCTTACTATTGTTTGAGCAATAAAATTTGCTTTCTCTTTCGAATACAATTTTTTGTCCATGTAGTAATGAACTATTCCATTATAAAGTAAATTGTGATTGAATTGTTTTTCAAGCAATTAATCACTCATGTTGCCTCTTCTCATATTTTTTATTTTATGATCGTTGCAACTACAATTTCTTTCTACGCATAATTCTTGTTCTAATATTCGCATACAGTCTATTTGTCATTCTGATATTTCATATTCTCTGTAATCTTACTTGCCAAATGTTTATTTTTTTACCTTATTTTAAAAATAATAAAAATAATCATAATGTTTTTAAAAAAACATTCTAATCTAGATCATGGGATTTTTATCTAATTTTCGCAATGATTTAAAAAATGCAAAAAGAAATAAGGCTTCCAACATTAATGGAAGAAACCTTAAAGAATTACTTACAAAATTTAAGGATGAACGTGATAGAATAGAATCCGAAACAGGGATTAGGCCTCAAATTGATGATACAACTCAAATGTTTATGCAAAAAATTTTGAATGTTTGGATTTCAGAAGGAAAGGAAATCGATGAGGAGAAATTTTGGTCTGAAGTTGATTTTAACAAACAATTCACTCATTCAGTAGAATATTATGAACGACGTTAATGATTTTAATTCTAGGGTTGATTTGATTGGATAAAGAACGATTACGGGTAAAAAGTGGCAGAAGTAAAGGGTGCAAAGATTGTATTGCTCACCGATGTGTTCCTAACAGCTGCAAATGTGATTGTCATTGTTGATAATTTTATTTTAAAATTATGCCTATATCCATTAGATTCATGTGTGTGAAATCTGTTTTGATGTTTGCTTTTTGTTTTTGAAAGAATCTTGCTGAATCGTTATTTTTTAAAAATTCTTTCATGATGTTTAGATCCACTTTGATATTTTCTGTGATTGCCCCTGCAAAATTGGAATTTCCATCAATCCCATCTGTTCCCATTGATGCAATTGTTATTTTTTTTAATTTTTGAGTATTTTTTAAAAGTCTTAACACTAATTCTTGGTTTCTCCCCCCCAGTCCTTTACCTGATACTCTAACTGTCGGCTCTCCTCCTAAAATTAAACAGGTGTTTTCTTCTTCTGATATGTTTTCTAGAATTTTTTTAACTGCGTACTTAATTTCTCCAAAAATTTGCATTTTGATCACTTTGTACCCTTTACTTTCGGCTGTTTCTTCCATTGCTTTTAGACAATTATTATTATTTGCAATAATGTAATTTTCAATTTTGGATGTTTTTGGAGTTTCTGTTTTTTGGTTATGTAATCCATTACCTAAAATTTGTAAAACTTCAATTGGAATTCTTGTTTTTAATCTGTATTTTTCTATTATGTCCATTGCATCTTGATACGTTGTATCATCCATGTATGTTGTACCTGATGCAATTGATGATAGATCATCTTTTTCAACATCTGACATTATCAAACCAATTCCATCGCACTTCATATTCTCTACCAGTTTACCGCCTTTGATTTTTGATAGGTGTTTTCTGACACAGTTGAATTCTTGAATTGTTGCCCCTGACTTTAGCAGTATGTCTGTAACGTGAACTTTATCGCTAAGTGTAATTTCATCTGGCATTGCAAGTAACGATGATCCTCCCCCTGAAACAAGGAAAATAACCAATTCTCTGCTTTTTCTATTTTCTACAAATTTTATTACTTCTTTTGCTGCTTTTACACTTGTTTTATCTGGCTTAGGATGTCCTGAGTTAAAAATTTGGAATCTTTTACTTTTGATTTTTGCTTTTGTCCCTTTTGGAATTACAATTATTCCACTTTTTATTGAAATTATTGAATTAATTGCTCTGGTCATGGAATCCCCTGCCTTTCCAAATGCTACTGTGTGTATGCTGGAGTATTTTTCAATATTGAATATTTTTCCATCTATTTTAATTTCATTTGCTGTGACAAAATTTGATATGATGTTCTCTGGATTTGCCGCTTGAAGACCTGATTCTAAAATTTCTAAACAATCTTTTTTCTTTTTTGTAATTCCCAATTCTTCAAAATTTTGAATTATCATATGATTTACATCACTGTAAGATATAATAAACAAACCAATGATGTTTGTTTTATGCATACAGTACGCATTCCAAAAGTTATTAATTTTGGAGAAAACGCACTTGGTGAAACAGAATATCCAAAAAATGCCCTAGTTGTTACAACCGTTCCGCCAGCATTGTCTGACAAATGGTTAGCAAAAATGGGAATTCAGGATTATATGTTATATGACCAGGTAAAACCTGAACCATCAATTGATGATGTCAATAAGGTCATTTCTGAATTCAAAGACAAAAACCCTTCAGTCCTAATTGGATTGGGTGGTGGAAGTTCAATGGATGTAGTAAAATACGCTGCACCTGAATTGAAAAAAGAAAAAATTCTAATTCCAACTACATTTGGAACTGGAGCTGAAATGACAACATATTGTGTTCTCAAATTCGATGGAAAAAAGAAATTGTTACGTGAAGACAGATTCTTAGCTGACATGGCTGTAGTTGATTCATATTTTATGGATGGAACTCCAGAACAAGTTATCAAAAGTTCTGTCTGTGATGCATGTGCTCAAGCTACTGAAGGCTATGATAGCAAACTCGGTAATGACTTGACTAGAACTCTATGTAAACAAGCATTTGAGATTCTCTATGATGCAATTATGAATGACAAACCAGAAAACTATCCATATGGTTCAATGTTATCTGGAATGGGATTTGGAAATTGCTCTACAACATTAGGACATGCATTGTCCTATGTGTTTTCAAATGAAGGAGTACCTCATGGTTATTCTTTATCCTCTTGTACTACAGTTGCACACAAACATAACAATTCAATCTTCTATGATAGATTCAAAGA
>JACNFV010000053.1 GCA_014384445.1 Candidatus Nitrosopumilus sp.
CGGCCCAAAAGTCTACAAATACAGGAATGTCAGAATTTATGACATCTACTTCCCAAGACTTGGTATCTGAAATTTGAGTAACTACCATTAAATTTTTAAAATTTTATCATACCTAAAAACGTTCACCAAATTCTAAATTCTTATTTTTTCATCAAAGATTAAATTTCATATATACTTAAATGACGTTTTGATAAAACTGATTTATGAGTTCAGAGCTTAGATTAAAAAAATTAAGAGGTTCTGGTGGCTATGTTATGGCCACAGTTACAGATGAGCAGCAAATGAAAGGAAATTTAGGCGGTCCTGATTTATTTTTGGCACCAATTGGAAGATTAGATGATGATAAAATTACTAAACATTTTTGCAATACATGTGAAAAAGAATTTGAAGGTCCACCAAAAATAGAATTTGAAAATCCAAATGAAGAAGTTGCAGAAAATCTAGTTCTCGCTGAAAGAGGCCAGTATATTTGCAAAGTATGTAATGCTTCAATTGCAGAATATAGGGAATTTAAGAAACCAAATGAAGAAGGAGAAATTGGAAGTGCAAAACCATTAGATACTAACGCTGAAACAGCACCTACAGTAGAAGTTGCAACAGCACCTACAGTAGAAGTTGCAACAGCACCTACAGTAGAAGTTACACAACCAGGTTCTGCGGCATCAGTTAGTTCAATTGAAGGAAGAGCAGTGATAGATGAAAATGCAAACAAAGTTGGTATTGCAAAACAAGTTGGTATTGATGCAAGTACACAATCAATGGTTTTAGTTATAACTAAAAATGATGGAACAGAAGGAAGTATTCCTTGGGTTAGTATCAAAAAAGTTGGTGAAGTAATTCTACTAGGAAAACCTGAAGAAGAAGTTGCAGTTCAATCAGGAAAATGTTCTGAATGTGGATTTGTAAACAAAGATGAGTCTAAATTCTGTGAAGATTGTGGAACAAAAATTTAGTAATTAAGAAATTTCATGAATATTACTAAGGAAATAATGTAATTGGCTAAAAGATCAAATTCAAAAGGAATAATCAAGGATATTGCAATTGTTGGCGTGGCTGTTGTAATAATGTGGATTGGAATACAAGTAGTATTTGGTACAGAGATGCTAACTTTAGAAGGAAATCAAATTAAAGTTGGAGGTCCATTTTATGTAGTTGTAAGTGGAAGCATGATTCCAGTTTTACAAGTTTATGACATCATAGTTATTCAAGGGCACGATACATTTGAAGAAGTTGAAATAGGAGATATCATAGTTTTTGATAGACCTTCAGATCATAATAGAGTAATAGTTCACAGAGTGGTATCAATAACTAATGAAGATCCTAAGACAATTAGAACACAGGGAGATGCAAATCCAGGATCCATTCCAGGAACAGATTTTCCAATTACTGAAGAAGAGTATATTGGAAAAGTTGCATACATAATTCCGCAACTAGGATACGTTACACAAATTCTGCAACCTCCAACAAATTACATCATTATTGCAGTTGTAATTGGAATTATGATAATTAAACAATTTACAGGTAAGAAAAAAGATGCAGATGATATTGTAAGTAAAGAAACATTAGAAGAATTATCAGATATTGGTAAAATTGAAGCAGATTCAGAATATTCCGAAGATGTAAAAAAATCAGAAATTACTGAAGAAAAAATTAAAGATTCAGAAAAATCAACTAAAAAAGATAGTTCAGATAAAGAAAATAATCAATAAATTAAAAATTATAATTAAAAGACAGAATCTTTTGTTTTGAAAACTCTTTTGAAATAATCAGATGGCTCATTAGGTTCTTCAACATCATTTGTAATTCCAGCTAAATTCTTTGCTAAATTCTTCTTGTAACCTATTTGCATTTGTCGTTGAATTTGGATTCTTTGAGCCTGTGGGGAACCTGCACCATGCATAGATTCGGTAAGATATCCAACTGAATTTCTACCTAGGGTCATATTTTCTATTAATCTTAAAATTCTCATTCTATTTTCTACATCTACACCTTTTCTTCCAGCAAGATATTTTTTCAACATTGGACCAGCTTCTGGATGTCTAAAATCTTGTTCTGATGGTAATGTGACCATTAATCCACCTGCAATGTCTTGTGCCAATCTACTAATCTCATATGGGAACCTAGTAACATTGTGTTTACAAACTTGTGCAAGCATGTCATCATTTAGATAAACACCAGATTTCATTTTCTGTCCTTGGTGTGAAGATGCAATACCTGCTGCAAAAATTGTTTCATTAAGATGAGTCATCTCAATAATTTTATCTTTAATATGAGAAACTTTTGGTACTCCGTTATAATCTGCAATTGTTGCAGCAGCACCAATTAAGACATCACCTAATCCAGTTTTACAAACATAACTACGTCTGTGATAACAAGTAAAACGCTCAACTAACATTGACGCAAATTCAAATTCTCCATTCATGAAAATTTTATCCCATGGGATAAACACTCTTTCTAAAACCATCAAAGCTTCTTGTCCACCAAATTTTGCATTACCAACATCAATATCACCATCCTCCATAGCTCGAGTATCACAAGATTGTCTACCGTAAATGTAAGTTAGTCCTTCAACATCTGCCGGAATTGCACCTACAATTGCCCAATCTTTGTCACTTTCAGTTAATCTAATAGTTGGCATTAAGATTATCCAATGAGAATTTATGCAGCCAGTTTGGTGTGCTTTAGCCCCAGAGACATAGACCCCTTTTTCATCACTGTCAACTACACGTGTGAATAAATCAGGATCATCTTGTTCTGATGGACCCTTACTTCTATCCCCTTTTGGATCAGTCATTGCACCACCAATTACAAGATTTTCTTTTTGAACCATTTTTACAAATTCTAAAAATCGTTTATGATAATCAGTTCCATGTTTTTCATCTATTTCAAATGTAGTTGAATGTAAAGAATTCATGGCATCCATACCGACACATCTTTGGAAACATGTACCAGTATTTTGTCCCAATTTTCTTTGCATTTTATTTTGTAAAACTAAATCTTCTGCGCTTTCTGCAATGTGTAAAAATCTATTAACTTTCAATCCAGTAATTGATGAATCAGCAGAAGCAAGTGATTCTTCACGCATTGCAAGATCATAAGTTTCAGCAACTGCATTAATTGACGGTCTAATTATAGGATGATCTACAGGTTCTTTAACTAATTCTCCAAAAAGATAAATTTTGAGATTTCTATTTCTAAGACTTTCAATATAATCATCACCAGATCTAATTACTTTTGACTCAGCAGCCATAACTTAATTATTTCTAAGTTCTATAAATAGTCTAAATTCTACAACAAGTAATTTTAGGAATAACATATGACTATAGCCCGATTCTAACATCTAAAATTTTACAGCCTTTTCCTTTTTCCATCACAAGAACAGGATTCATGTCTAATTCTTTGATCTCTTTAAAGTCAGAAACTAGTTGA
>JACNFV010000047.1 GCA_014384445.1 Candidatus Nitrosopumilus sp.
TAACTGCCTCATCGATGTTAACATCGGCTAAGGCTGCAACTAGAGATTTAACTTGAGCTTCGTTAACTTCAGCGCCAGATGATTTAACAACTGAACTGAGGTTTGCCTCGTTAACATCTTTTCCTAGTTTGTGAAGAAGTAATGCAGCGTAAACATATTCCATTGTAACATGGATTTCTTAGGGCATAATATAAAACTATGGAGATGTTATGACTAAAATTAAATATCTAATTCAGAATCTTTAGACTTCTACAAACAGCATATAGAGTTCTTTTCAGAGTTGGATCTGTCAAAGTGTCCATCCTATTTTTTAAAATTCGTTTTGCTTCATCTCTTTCAGTACCTGGAGCCAAAGATAGAACATTGTTAATGAATTCAGGTAGTGATTCACGTATCCACCCATCAAGCATTGCATAAATTTTTGGAGGAATAATATCACATTTATCAACATCAAGATCTAAAACTTCAGCAAAATTTTCAGATTCTACTCTATACACTAATGCTAAAACCACGTTGTCCGGAGTTGGATGATTAAGAATTTCATTAGATCTTTCACCAGTTTTACCTTGAGCTATCTTATTTTTGAGACCGATTGGATTTACAATTACGCCAGTAACACCTACTTTTTTATCATCAACACCAGTTACAACAGCAAAAATAAAGTCATTAAATTCGCCATTTTTTTTAATTGAAAAAATAGTAGACCCTTCCTTAAGAGTAGGTTTACTTCCAAACATGATTAGAGTACCAGATAGATTGTATTTAATCTAATCATTAATCGACAATTCTTAATATCGGAAAATAATATCCTCCAACATTGGATAAAAATCAGATTTTAAAAGAATTTTCATCAGATCCTGATAGATATTACAAAGTAAAATTATTTGAGGAGCAAGGATTTATCAGAAAAGCGTGCACAAAATGCGGTAGATTCTTTTGGACTCTAGATGCAAACAGAACACTGTGTCCAGATGATGGTACTGACACATATTCATTCATCGGAGACCCGCCAACAACAAAACGATTTGACTATACACAAGCTTGGAAACAAGTAGAAGAATTTTTTGTAAAAAATAACCACACTTCAGTTAGCAGATATCCAGTCGTGTGTAGATGGCGTGATGATCTGTATTTTACAATTGCATCTGTGGTTGATTTTCAAAGAGTAATGGGCTCCAAAGTGGTATTTGAATTCCCTGCAAATCCGCTAGTAGTTCCACAAACATGTTTACGTTTCAATGATTTAGAAAATGTAGGAGTTACTGGCAGGCACTTTTCTAGTTTTTGTATGATTGGGCAACATAGCATTCCAGAGAATGGAGGATATTGGAAAGACGAATGTGTGGATTTAGATTTTAGATTATTAACACAGCAATTTGGAATTAAAAAAGAAGAAGTAGTTTTTGTAGAAGATGTGTGGTCAGGCGGAGGTTCATTTGGTTCATCATTAGAATATTTTGTTAGAGGACTGGAACTTGGAAACGCAGTATTTACAGAATTTCAAGGAGAGTTGGGACAACATACCACACTTGATCAAAAAATTATTGACATGGGCGCAGGACTTGAAAGATTTGCATGGATTACAAACGGTACTCCTACGGCATATGACTGCTGCTTTGGTCCAGTAAATCAGATACTCTTTGAAAAGATTGGAATAGATTCTGATTCTGAAATGCTAAAAAAATACTTTACAGAAATTGCAAAAGAGATTGATCATTTTGATGATCTAAATCAAGTAAGACGTCTTGCAGTGAAAAATGCCGGGATTACAGAGGATCAGATAAAGAAAATAATAACACCACTTGAAGGAATGTATCTAATTGCAGATCATCTCAGGACATTAATTTTTGCAATTGCAGATGGTGCATTGCCAAGCAATGTCGGAGGGGGATACAACCTCAGAATGATGTTACGAAGAATTAATGGAACAATTAATCGATTGAATCTAAAATTAGATATTGATGAATTAATCGATGCACATATTGATTATCTCAAAGACACCTATCCAGAACTAGATGAGAAAAGAGAGGATGTCAAGACAATTCTAAAGATAGAATCTTCAAGGTACGAAGAATCAAAGATTCACATGAAGAAAAAGGCAGAGAAAATTCGTGAGAAAGGTGCACCGTCAGTGAATGAACTCATTACACTATACGAATCAGACGGAATTACACCTGAATATCTCAAAGAAATTGATGCTATTTCTGAAATCCCATCACAATTTTACTCGAAACTGTCAGACTTGCATCAGTCTGAAAAGAAAAAGGCAATTACAGAACTTCCACTAGAAGAGTTACCAGAAACTGAAACTCTATTTTACAAAGACGATCCAATGGAATTTGAGGCCAAAGTAATCAAGGTCTTAGGTGATCAAGTCGTATTAGATAGAACTTCATTTTATGCAAGAGGCGGAGGTCAAGAACCAGATTTAGGAACCATATCAGAATTCAATGTCGTTAATGTAGATAAACACGCAAACATTATTGTTCACAAGTTAGAGGGAGGAGTTCCAAAAGAAGGCGATACTGTATCTTGTAAAGTAGATAAAACAAGACGTGCAAACATTACTAAAAACCACACTAGTACCCACATCATCAATGTGTCATCAAGAGGGGTGTTAGGCTCTTGGATTTGGCAACACTCTGCGTTTAAAGATGATGATCATGCCAGACTAGACATTACCCATCATTCATCATTAACAGATGAGCAAGTAAAACAGATTGAAGATGCAGCTAATCAAATGGTAAAAGAAAATTATCCAGTAAATATCGACTATTACGATAGAGGGACTGCGGAACAAAAATATGGTTTTAAAATTTATCAGGGCGGCGTAGTTCCAGTAAAGTCAGTTAGAATTGTATCAATTGAGGACAAAGACATTGAAGCATGTGGCGGAACACATGTAAAGAAAACAGGAGATATAGAACTAATCAAAATTACAAAAACTAAAAGAATTCAAGACGGCGTAGTTCGTATAGAATTTGTCTCAGGACCAACAGCTTTTCAATATGTAAAAGACCAAGAAGAGGAATTAAAGAAACAAGCTGTAGATGACATTGCAAAAGAAAAATTAGAGAAACAAAGAGAAGAAAATAAAGATAAAGCAAAAGAGAAAATTCCAGTATTCATAGAGAAAATTTTAGCGGGAGAATCATTAGACTCTGAAGAAATTAGCAGTAAAGGAAAATTATGTTTTACATCAAGTGATAATTACGACGATTATTTCCATCAAAACTTTGGAAAGAAATTAGTTGTAAAAGATGATACTGCAGCATTTTGTGGAATTTTTGAAGCAGGTCCAACTATACGAGTAATAATATTTGCAGGTGAGAAATCAGGCGTAAATGCTGGCGATGTTGCCAAGGAGTTGGCCTCAATTTTAGGCGGTTCTGGTGGTGGTGATGCTAAATTTGCTAAAGGTGGAGGC
>JACNFV010000049.1 GCA_014384445.1 Candidatus Nitrosopumilus sp.
CATTTAATTAAATCGGTATACAGACTACTTTTTTGCATATTCAAAACGCAGATTTCAAGATTGGTTGTAGATTTTACTGTTTTTGTATAATTCTCATACACGGCAAAAATAACTTTGTCTAAAAACATCTCGTTATTCATTTCTTTTTTAGCTAATTCTTCAGATTCAGTCATAGCAAAACTAGCAAACAATACGCCATCAACCCAATAGGCGTTTGCTGCTTCTAATGAAGACATCATGCCAATAAGATCATCAAGGCTGAGTTTGATCATATCTCGAACATAGATTTTATCATACGGTTTATGTTCAAATTCGGTCATGAAAATTACTATTTTTGGATACTAAAGAACATTGTGGAGTAACACAACATAGTTTGTGATGTTTTCTTAAAGTTTGTAAAACAAATAATGAAATTAATTATTTATTTCTAATATCTTCAAAAAATTTTGCTATCATTTTAATGCCTTGAACCATTTTTGGGGCATTGTTTTTTATAAATTCGGTTCTTTCAGAGTGGGTTTTTGGTTTTTGTTTTTTATAACTCTCATAAACCTTTGCGCCGTCATAATCCACATATGCAATCCTTGCACTGAAATCAGTTCGTTCCAAAACTAAACTGTCACCTCCAACTATTGCAGTGTGATAAGGATGGACCATTAGGGATTCAGACAATTTTTGGGATGTGTTGATTTTTACTTTTTGTAAATCTGTTGCAAATGCATTAAAATCGGCTAGCAGATAGAACGTAGCCTCAGGTTTTGTCACCTTGACCCCCTCAATTTTCAATAATTCGTCATGAGCATACTCGCCCATTATGTGATGTATGTTGCGAGTAATTTCAAAATACTCATCCATGTCTTTACTAATTTCAAATCCTGCAACAGCAGCATGTTGAATTGGAGTGGATACTGCGGTGTACTCTGTTGCAAGTATTTTTTTAAATTGAGATTTAAGGTCAGATGCATGTTGTGGAAAGACAACATAGCCTAATCTGTACCCGCCAGCAGCATGTGATTTGGACAATCCATTTGTTACAAAAGTTCCCTCAGGGTAAATTTTTCCCATGCTGACAAATTTTGAAAAATTAAAAGTGGTTTGTGCATAAATCTCATCAGAAATCACCACGATGTTTTGTTCTCTGCAGACGTCTGCAATTTCTTCCAATTCTAGTCTGTCATATAATAATCCTGTAGGGTTGTTGGGGTTATTTAGAATTAGAATTTTTTGTCTGTCTTGGAGTCTCAGTGCTAATTTCTGTAAATCGGTTGGAGATATTTTTTTATTTGCTCTTGTAGGTAGCATGTGGTAATTTTTTTGCAAGAATCTAATTTGTGGCAAGTATCCCAGCCATGCAGGTGTTGGCAAAATTACTGTGCCGTGCAATATTTCTAAAAGATTAAAAATTAATTCCTTAGTTCCGGGACCGACATAGATTCTTTCGGGAGCTATATCCATTCCAAAATAATGTTTGTTGTATTTGGATATGGCACTACGCAGTTCTGGAATGCCAGGTACTGCAGCATATGCGCCTTTATCTGCATTTTTAATTAATGCATTTTGAATTGATTGAGGTACTGGAAACGGGGATTGGCCAAAAGCAAATCCATAGAAACCAAAACTGCACTCAGGTTGCTCGCAAGTAGAATGAAATTCCTGTAAAAAGGTGTTTAATTTAAGATTCTCAGGCATTTCAATGTCTTCAACCTGTTGATCAACTATGAATTTCAATAATTATCTTTTTTCTAGCACCATTTAGCCATTAAACGTGAATCAGAAAATATCAAAGGGGTAGATTTTCTAAACCTAAATTCAATATTTTTTTGAAGATATTACATAATGGGTACGTGCATCAGGATAGATCATGCAATTCTGTTTACAAATGATAACTAGGACGTTTCAGAGTATTATTTTCTTTCAAAATTAATTCTTTTCTTTCTAGAAAAGTCAATTGTTTCACATTGTTAAGGGACTCAATTTTTTTTTGGAAGTCAATGATTTTTTGCTGTTCACTAGACATACAGTAAATTATGTTCCATTATTGATTAATCCCACGATAGTTAAATTAGTCAAATATTAAATTTAAAAGAAATAATTGGACAAATGTTAAAAATAAATAAATCATATTTTTATCCCATAATTTTATCCCATAGTTAGATAGAAGTCAAATAATTCCAAACAGTACACAGTAAGTTGTAAAGCTAGTGTGGTGCTTAGTTACCTGTCGGTAACCATGTGGTTTTGATTTTCTATCAACATTATTCACAACACAGACATAAAATAAATTTTATAATTTGTTTATTTCATCTAAAACATCAGGGTTTTCTAATGAGGACAAATCACCTAATTCAGTTCCCATTAATTTTGATTTTAGTAATCTACGCATAATTTTACCTGTCCTTGTTTTTGGCAAATCAGATAATTGAAAAATTTGCTTAGGCTTTGCAATTTTTCCAATTTTTTTAGAAATGTGTTCCATGATTTCAGACTCTAAACCAACACAATTATCATCGTTAGATACAAAAAATACAATAATTGCCTCTCCTGTTAATTCATCAGGAATAGAAATTGAAGCTGCATCAGAGATTTTATCATGTGAAATTACAGCATGTTCAATTTCAGCAGTACTCATTCTGTGACCAGACACATTGATCACATCGTCAGATCTACCTTGCATGTACCAAAGATTGTCTTCATCTGCAAATACATAATCTCCATGAAACCACATATTTTCAAATCTAGACCAGTATGTTTTGATATATCTATCATCATCATTCAATAATCCTCTAGTCATTGCAGGCCACGGGGATTTTATCACCAAATAGCCATTTTTTCCACGTACTGAATTACCATCATCATCAACAATGTCTAAATCCATTCCAGGTACAGGGATTCCAACAGTGGACGGTTTTAATTTCATTCCTGGAAATACAGATAACATTGCACCGCCAATTTCTGTTCCTCCAGATAAATTCATGACAGGTATTTTTTTATTTCCTACTTTTTCAAACAGCCACCACCAAGAATCTTCATCCAATGGCTCCCCAGTTGTCGGAATATTTCGTAATTTGTCTAGTGAGTGTTTGTCAAGCGGCTGAACGTTATTTTTCTTGAATAGTCTCACAGCAGTTGGAGAAATTCCAAATATTGTAGCGCCGTATTTTGACATGATTTCCCATATTCTGTCCATAGTCGGATAGTCCAGGGCGCCGTCATAGATCACAGCACTTGCCCCCATGATCAATAATCCATAGACATTCCAGACCAATCCCGTAATCCAACCAACGTCTGCAGGCCAGAAGAGTACGTCATTTTGATGGATGTCTACCAGATACGATGCCTGGTGGCCTGCAAAAACAGAAAAACCGCCAT
>JACNFV010000198.1 GCA_014384445.1 Candidatus Nitrosopumilus sp.
ACTTGGCTAATGGAAGAATTAACAAACCTGCTGGAAGAAATTCAAATACTTCTAAGCAAGAAATTGTTATCAGAGTAGATAGACCAGTTGTTGTTGATGCAACAAATCACATTGCAGGCAGATTAGCATCAAATGTTGCAAAATTACTATTACAAGGGCAAAGAGTCACAGTGGTTAATTGTGAAAAAATTATGATGAGTGGAAAAAGAGAGACACAGATTAGAGAGTATAGAGAATTTTTAGAAATTAACAGTATCATCAACTATAAGCACGGACCAGTCCACTACAGAAGACCAGATACAATGATGGCAAAAATGATTCGTCAAATGTTACCATTTGATAGAAAACCATCAGGTAAACTAGCATTTGCAAGACTTCGAACATATATCGGAGCACCGAACGACACAAAACCGATTGAAAAAATTCAATTTGAAAAAGCATTAATCACAAGAGCGGCATCTAATTATACACCATTAGCAGAGATATGTAGAGTAATAGGGTGGACTGAATGACAACTCCAAAAACTGAAATTTATTTTGCAACTAGAAAGACAGCTAGTGCACACGTGTACATTACAAAAGGCGTAGGCAAGGTTAGAATTAACAATGTTCCAGTTGAAATGATTCCACAAGAAACAGCTCGAGAAGTTATTTTAGCACCACTTGAAATTACAGGTGATCTAAGAGAGAAAATAGACATTTCTGTTAGAGTAACAGGAGGAGGATTTATGGGTCAAGCCAGTGCAATTGCAACTGGAATTACAAGAGCACTCATAGGTTGGACAAAATCTAAAAAAGAACCAAAAGACCATCCATTTCCAAAAGCAACTAGAGAGGACTTGAGAAAACGAATAGATGATTTTGATAAATACCTAGTAAGTGGAGATGCCAGACAAAAAGAACCAAAGAAATTTGGCGGACCTGGTGCAAGAAGAAGAAAGCAGAAATCATACCGTTAGACTGTGAAGGCCATAATTTTAGCAGGCGGTAAAGGTACTAGAGGAAAACCATATACAGAATATTTTCCAAAAGCAATGACTCCAATCAACGGAAAACCTATGATAGATTATGTTGTAAGATATCTAAAATCATTTAATTTCATAAAAGAAATAATCATAATTTCAGATTACGAGGGTCTAGGAGGTCAAATTAAAAACTACTATGGAAATCAAAAAAATATTAAATTTATTCAAGATTCACAAAGTGGTACAGGCGGAGATTTACTTCATATTGAAAAAGATCTCAAAGGCGAATCAGAGTTTCTATTATGGTTTGTAGATAATTTATGTGCAGTAGATATAAAAAAAATGAGAAGTACATTCAAGGAAAAAAATAGTTCTGCGTGTATTGCCACCAGAACAAAAAGAAAAGAAGAAACAGGTTTTGCAATAGTCGAGGACGGAATAATCAAAGAGTTTAAAGAAAAACCAACAATGAAATTACAATTATCAGAATGTCTAGGAATCTATATGCTTGGAAAAGATATTATTCAAAAAATAAAGAAAAAGAAAAATCAAAAACAAGTCAATTTATCATATGACATCCTACAACAATTATCAAAAGAGGGCAAAGTAAGCGCTCACGACATAGCAGAAAAAGAATGGATTGATGCAGAATCACCAATGGTTTTAGAGAGAAACGAGAAATTAGTAACGAAAATCATAAAACAGATGGGATTGTAGATTTTTCTTCAAATGCACGTATCTTATCTTCGAATTGAAAAGTTTGTGCAACATCATCCAATCCCTCTAGAAGAATTTTTTTCTTGTGAGAATTAATTTCAAAAGAAATTTCTTCAGAAGAGGTTTTAATAATTTGATTTTCTAAATCAACCTCAACAGAATTAGTTTCCTGTAATAATTTTTCCACTATTTTTGAGTTCAATGAAATTGGCAATATTCCATTTTTGAAACAATTACTAAAGAAAATATCTGCAAAAGATGAAGAAATAATTACAGAAAACCCATAATCATCTAAAGCCCAAACAGCGTGCTCCCTACTAGAACCGCATCCAAAATTATCACCGGCTACAAGAATTTTTGATCCATCATACTTTGAATCATTCAATATGAAATCGGATTTTATATTTTTATTTTCATCATATCTCCAATTAAAAAATAAGAATTTTCCAAATCCAGATTTTTGAACTAATTTTAAAAATTGTTTCGGAATGATTTGATCAGTGTCAACATTGACCATATCAAGTGGAGTTACGATGCTTTTTACATTTTCAAATGGTTTCATTTTAATTCAAATCCAATTTTCGTACATCAACAAAATGACCATTAATTGCAGCAGCGGCAGCCATCACAGGGCTAACCAAATGAGTTCGGCCACCATTGCCTTGTCTACCTTCAAAATTTCTATTTGAAGTACTGGCACATCTTTCACCTGGAGACAAAATATCAGGATTCATGCCTAGACACATGCTACATCCAGCCTCCCTCCATTCAAAATTAGCATCGGTAAAAATTTTATCCAATCCCATTTCCTCAGCTTGTTTTTTCACCATCTGTGAACCAGGAACCACCATTGCACTTACATTTGATGCAACTTTTTGGCCTTGAATAATTTTAGATGCTTCAATAAGATCCTCTAATCTGGCATTAGTACAAGATCCAATAAACACTCTATCAATTTTAATATCCTCAATCATAGTTCCAGGTTTAAGATCCATGTATTCAAGTGCTTTTTCAGCACCCTTCTTTTGATTAGGATCTCCATTGGAGAATTCATCGGGGGATGGAATAGGCTCATCTACATCACAAGTCATTCCAGGATTAGTTCCCCAACTTACTTGAGGAGTAATATCATTAATGTCTAAAATGAATTGCTTGTCAAATGTTGCATCAGAATCTGTTTTAAGATCATCCCTCCAAGAATCCACAAGAGACTCATAATTTTTTGGGGTGTATTCTCTATTTCGTAAATAATCAAAAGTTTTTTCATCAGGTGCAATTAATCCTGCACGGGCCCCCCCTTCAATGGACATATTGCAAATCGTCATTCTTTGATCCATAGAGAGATCACTTATCCCTTCACCGCGATATTCAATAACAGTACCAGTTCCACCAGCAGTTCCAATGTTTTTGATAATTGAAAGAATAATGTCTTTCGCAGTTACTGCATGAGTGTTCTTTCGTTTTCCTTCAACTCTAACTTCAAATGTTTTTGGTTTTTCCAACCATAGCGTTTGAGATGCCAATACATGTTCAACTTCACTAGTTCCAATTCCCAACGCTAATGCGCCAAAAGCTCCATGAGTTGATGTATGGCTATCACCACAAACAATGGTAGAACCAGGCAAAGTTATGCCTAATTGAGGACCTATCACATGAACAATTCCCTGATTGGGACTGTTGATATCAAATAACTTGATTCCAAAATCTTTGCAATTATTTTCAAGTGTTTTAATTTGTATAGATGAAGTTTCATCCAGCATAGGTAAGGAACGATTAGTAGTTGGAACATTATGATCCATTGTAGCAATGGTCAAATCAGGACGTCTAACTTTTCTATTATTCATACGTAATCCGTCAAATGCTTGAGGGGATGTTACTTCATGTACAAGATGTCTATCTATGTAAATTAAATCAGGTTCATTTTGTTTTTCAACAACAATATGAGATTCCCAAATTTTTTCAAAAAGTGTTTTCCCCATTTTAATCCTGATCTGGCTTATACTTGAATAATCCACCGGCTGCAATTATTTTTCCAATAATTTCAGAAAAAGGTTTCATTTTGTATGTTTGGTTTTTTGTAATATTCTTTATTTCATTTTTTGAAACATCAATATCAATCTCATCGCCTTCAGAAATGCCATCATATGCGTCTTGATCAATTTCAATAGGTAGCAAAAATGCGCCATCAACAGAATTTCGATAGAATATTCTTGCAAAAGATAAAGCAAGAATTGCTTTTACTCCACAATGGGATAATGCAATTGGAGCGTGCTCCCTACTAGAACCGCATCCAAAATTCTTTCCAGATAAAATAAAATCACCTTCTTTTACTTTAGAATGAAAATCAGGGTCCAATCCCTCCATAGCATGAGTTGCAAGTTCCGCATAATCATGAACTTTTAGGTATTGTCCGGGAATAATCACATCAGTGTCGATGTTATCACGAGGATATTTTATGATGTTTCCTTTCATAGTAAATCCCTCGGATCAGTAATTTTTCCAGTTACTGCAGAAGCTGCTGCAACCATCGGGGATGAAAGATATGTTTGGGATTCAACATGACCCATTCTTCCTGGGAAATTTCTATTAGTTGTGCTGATGCAAATTTCATCTTTTGCCAATACACCCATATGGGCACCACAGCAGGCACCACAAGTAGGCGGCCCAACCGTGACACCGGCATCTAAGAAAATTTTCAACAATCCATTTTCCATAGCACGTTGATAAATTGAAATGGCAGCAGGTAAAACTTCAGTTCTAATCTTTACTTTTCTTCCTTTGAGTATTTTTGCTGCAGCTTCCAAATCTTCGTATTTTGCACCAGTGCAAGAACCAATGTACGATTTATCTAATTCAACGGATGGAGCTTCACCTACAACACATGTATTGTCAGGTGAGAAAGGTTTTGAAATCATAGGTTCCATTTCTGAACTTTCATATTCAAATATTTTAGAATATTCCGCATCAGAATCACCAGTAACTAAATTAAAATTCGTGGCACCTCTTTTAGAAAGATAGTCAACCACTTTTTGATCAGGCTCTACAATTCCATTTTTAGCTCCAGCCTCAGTAGTCATATTACACAAAGTCAATCTACTTTCAACAGACATTTCATCAATTCCACTTCCGCCAAATTGCATTGTTCTGTATGCACCACCATCATTTCCAATATCCCCAATAATTTTTAGAATCACATCTTTAGCCATTACATGATCAGGTAATTTTCCATTTAATTTGAAATAATAAGTCTCAGGAACTTTAAACCAAATATTTCCATTTAACAAAACATATGCAATATCAGTATGACCCAACCCACATGCAAATGCACCTAAAGCACCAGTTGTGTTTGTATGAGAATCACCACCAACATAAACATCACCAGGCATTACCATTGCTTCTTCATGTGAGATGGTATGGCAGATACCATATTGACCCATTCCGTATTTGAAGTGTTTTTCAATTCCGTATTGTTTTGTGAAATTAGATAATTTTACAATATTTTCAGCAGACATCTTATCAGCTGAAGGTACAAAGTGATCTTCAGCTACCCAAACTTTCGTAGGATCCCATAATTTATCAACAGGGATTCCTTGTTTTCTTAATTTATCAAAAACCTTAAGCACGCCAGGTCCAGACACATCATGCATCATTACTTTATCAACATCAGCAAAAACCACATCGTCAGGTGCTACTGAGGACTTGCCTGATCCACGTGCAAGGATCTTCTCAACTATATTCATAATTCAAAAAGTTTGCTCTTAGGATTAAAAGCTTTTCAGAACAATAAAAAAGAAATAGAAGCTAAAGGATATTGTGCAATTAACAGTAATACCGCTACTAGCAGAAAGAATGGAAAATGAGTTTAATATTTTTGAGGAATTAGAAAATACTTTGGTAAAAAATGAAACAAAATTACAAGAAGGAGACGTCATAGTAATTTCAACAAAATACATCTCAAACTCACAAGGAAGGATTGTTGATTTGGAAAAAATTAAAGCATCAGAATACGGTATGAAAATAGCACATGAATATCAATTAAAACCAGGAATTGCAGAAATAATAATTAGAGAATCAGATAAAATTTTTGGAGGGATAGGAGGATTTCTCATAACATCAGCAGACAACATCATGGCACCAAACGCAGGAATTGATAAATCAAATGCAAAAAAAGGCAAAGCAATACTGTATCCAACAGATCCGTATCTTATTGCAGAACAAATTCGAAGAAAAGTTTTCTTGAAATTACTAATTCATGTCGGGGTAATTTTAGTGGATAGTAGATTAATGCCAGCAAGAATTGGAACGTCAGGGGTTGCAATATCATGTGCCGGAATAGAACCGGTTTTGGATATGAGATCCAAAAAAGATCTAGACGGAAACCCATTGAAAGTTACATTTCAAGCAGTTGTAGATAATCTTGCAACAATTGCAAATCACAAGATGGGTGAGGGTGCAGAATCAAGACCGTTTGCAATAGTCAGAGATTCAGGAGCAAAACTTACAGATAGAAAAATTAATTCTTCAGAAATGGCAATTGCACCAGAACAGTGTGTTTACGTCAGAGGTCTAGCAAATCCCCCCCAAAAACCAAGGTTGTAAGGTAAGTTTTTTTTAAATAGAGGCATTTAAGATAAAAAATATGGAGTATTTGACCACATATCCAAAAACGATCTCGTTTATCGATGGATTAAAGCATAAAATTCAGGCAGATAACAAAAAGGGCGTAGAGCAACTCCACATTGTAGTAAAAAAAAATTTTGAAGAGTTAATGAAAATATTCACAGCGGAAGGATTTACCAAAGTAAAATTAGAACATAAGCAACCAGACCAAATTGGAAGTGGAATAAATTTGAAATTGAAAAAACCATGGGAGATGCACATCAGGATGGTGGATTTAAAAAAAGGTCGAATTGGGATTCATGCAGAAGTAGAGGTATCAAGAGATTATCTTCAACATTTGTTTTCACAAAGAACTCCAGTAATTTACGAAGTAGAAGAAATTTTAAAAAAATATCAAGTTGACTATAGTATTTGGCACGATAAGATAAAGAAAAACATTACAACCGTAGTAGACAATTATAAAGTGAAACTTGCAAATCCAGGAATTCCTGTATTTGCATGGAAGCCAATGGTTGTGGTAATTGTTACTGTGATGGTATTGTATGGCTGGAAATTTTTCAGTACAATTTAACTAAATTAATTACAAGTTAAAAAAATCTAAACGCCGAGTGTTTCTGCTTTACTTAATTCAAGAAATACTTTATCGCCAACTGAAAGTCCCATCTCTTTGTATTCATGCATTTCAAGTTTTAATTGAGTAATTCCGGACGGCATTCCCATACCACCTCCACCACCAGACATCATCTTGCTAAGGTCTTTCATCATATCATTCATGTTTGAAAATCCCATTACCTTTGGAGCGCCAAAAGCAGCGGGCGGGTTTTGATTTCCTTCCTTTAGTTCTTTTAGGGAGGATAGTGAAAGTATAACATATGGTGCTCCATCAGGGGCCGAATCAATGCTTTTTACAACAAATTCTTTCTTCATAACTAGCATAAATTGTATATCTATATAATTTTAATATTTTGAATGCATATTTACATGAAAATTGAAGATTTAATTACAAATTTGAATAATTTGTAGTAGTGTCTGAGCCTTTAAAAACAAAATTACAATACTATGGAATCTCGCCTTGGGAAATAGAGGTTCTTTATGGATTTCTACATTCAAGATTTACAATAGTACAAGAAGAGATAGAGAACAATGATGAGAATTTTGTAAGTTTTCTTGACATAGGCATCCCCTTGGAATTTAATGAAGCGTTTTTCAAATGGTTTGATTTTAAACAATGGGAAAAAGTAAAAGATGTTCTAAAAGAGTACAAAAGAAGAAGAGGAAGTCGCAATGCGTTAAAAATTAAAATACAGTTTGCAGGAAATCCAAAAATTGTATTTACAATAGATGTTGTAGATAGGCAGTGGTTTAACAACGCAGTAGAGAAAATGGATTTTGTCATAGAACTGTTACCACAACATCTTGATCCAAAAAAACTTCCAACAGGAGTTAGAGAGATTAATTACAAATTTGATGTGGAATCAGCTAGATGGAGATTAGATACAGCAAAATCAAAAGATCAAGAATTTACATTCAAGGAAGATGTCTGGAAAGAAATTCAAAAAAAAATTGACTAAAAAATGAAATTATACGTCTAAAGAATCAAGAATTTTTGAAATATCAGTATTTGGTAACCCATTATCAGATATGATTTGTTTTGCCGGAGGGTTTTCCAGATAATTTGGAATCTTATCAGTTAATCTAGTACTGAAAGGTGAGACTAATTCATTTTGATAGAAAACACCTGTTGGAATTTTATCTCCCCATTCAAGGGATTTTATCAAAGCCTGAGATAGTTTTTCATTAACTTCAGATTCACCAGCATAATTTACAGTCGGATCAAAGTCTGTATCTTCAAGTTTGTAAATTCTAGAATGTCGCTCCATAGATTCTTCAGCTGAATCCACACCAGCATACCAATCTCGCGTGTTAAGATCATTGTAAGTAGGGCATGGCTGTAATACATCAAGAAATGCAAGGCCTTTGTGTTTGACTGCTTTAACAATTAAATCTTTGAGATGTCGTACATCGTAAGAATATCCACGTGCAACAAAGGTAAAACCACTAGTTACTGCCAAACCAATTGGGTTCACATTAGAGTTAGTATTTGGGGAAGGAAGAGATTTTGTTTGTTCTCCTAGCTTGAGTGTTGGAGATGCTTGCCCTTTTGTTAATCCATAAACACCATTATCAAAAATGATGTAAGTCATATCGATATTACGTCTACCTGCTGCAACAAAATGACCTGCACCAATTCCCAGTCCATCGCCATCGCCACCAACTGCAACAACAGTCATGTCAGGATTTGCAAGTTTGCCCCCTTGGGCAAAAGTTAGAACTCTACCGTGTAATGTATGAACACCGTATGTATTGATGAAATGGGATGTTTTTCCAGAACATCCAATACCTGAAAAAATTGTAGCTTTATCACGTTCAATTCCCATCTCAAATAATGCCATCTGTAATGCGTTTACAATTCCAAAATCACCACATCCAGGGCACCAATCATTGTGCACATCTGTCTTGTAATCAGCAAGTTTAGGCGCCATGGCTAAGAATCTCCCTTTTTTCAGCTTTGTTTTCTATAATTTTCTTTAATGAATCATAAATTTCAGTACTTGTCATTCCTCTTCCAGTGTATTTCAAAATATGATAATCAATTTCTCTAGTGATATTTTGTTTGAAAATCTTACCAAATTGTCCCGAATAATTTGCTTCAATGTCAATCAATACTTTGGCATCTTTAAGAAGTGATTTAACATACTCAGTAGGAAACGGATGTAATAATTTAATTTGAACAAATCCAATATCAATGCCTTCTTTTTTCAACATAGCCTGCGCATCAATAATTGGTCCCTTTGTAGAACCCCAAGAAATTATCGTGTAATCATGAACTTCAAATGATACGACTTGTTGATCAAGGGGAATAGATTCCAGTGCTAAATCCAATCTAGACATTCTCTTATCCATCATCTTAATACGAATTTGTGGATCCTCTGTAATGTGACCATATTCATCGGACTCATCACCAGTATTCCAAAATATGCCATCATCCATTCCAAGTTTAGAACGGGGAGATATTCCATCATCAGTAAAAGCAAATCGCTTGTATTCACCTTCAACTTTATCTAACAATTTACCACGATCAATTGAAATTTTCTTTGGATTGAATTTTTTACAAGTTACTACAGAACTTGACAAGAATTTATCCATCATGTGAATTACAGGGATTTGATATTTGTCAGCGTAATTAAAACAATTACCAGTGTCATAGAAACTCTCTTCAATATCACCTGAAGCATAAACTATTTTTGGAAAATCACCACATCCAGCAAAAACAGTAAAAAGTAAATCATCCTGTCCATGACGAGTAGGCAAACCAGTTGAAGGTCCACTTCTTTGATAGAGCGTAAGTACAATTGGAACCTCATTGATTCCAGCCCAGCCAAGTGCCTCAGTCATTAATGCAAATCCAGGACCAGAAGTAGAGGTTGATGAACGAGTTCCAGTAAGGGCAGCACCAATCATCATGCCCATTGCAGAAATTTCATCTTCAGTTTGAATAACAATAGTAGAACCAGGTCTATCGTTTTCAATTTCTAAAATTTCATTGGATTCTAAATACACGCTCTCATCAGATGCGGGAGTGATTGGATAATATGATTGAAATCTACAACCTGAAACCATTTTACCAAGTGAAGTTCCAAAATGACCCTGAACAAGAATAGTGTCAGGTTGTTTTTCTATACCAGTTAAAACATGATTAAAATTTTCAAAATTATTTGATGCATAATTATAAGAAAAATTAGCAGTTTGTTTGTTAATCTCTGCAATTTTTGGTTTTTTGGAAAATATGTCATCAATAGAATCAACTAAAGAAGTAGATGGCATTTTTATCAACCCCAAAGATAGCGAAACACCAAGTACATTATACATTCTAACTAAACCACGCAATCTAGGATTGTCAACTTCTTCGGAAAGAGTTTGAAGTAAACTTTTGAACGAAACAGGATAAAGTTTTACGCCATTTTCTTTAGCAACTTCTAGAACTCCAGCAATAGTGAAGGGTTTATTTTTTGATTCCAGAAATTTATGTAGTCGATCTTTAAATGGAGAATCCAAAGTATTCACCCTATCAGTAGTAACATTTTCTAATTCAGAATCATAAATAATTCCACCATCAGATACAATTTCATCAAAATGACGAAATATTGTTTCAGCGTCAAATGAAACCATCAAATTAACGGCATTGACATTAGAATGAATATTTTCATCAGAAACTCTAACTGTAAAGTAGCTGTGCTCACCCTTGATATTTGAATAAAATTCTCTTTTCCCAAATATCTGATAGCCCATTTGTGCACAAACTTTGGAAAAAATATTTGCACCAGATTCTACTCCACTACCTTGCGGTCCACCAATTAACCAAGTAAAATCAGTGGATCTCACAGATATTCACAACCTTTTTTCAAATAATAACCACATGATAAAGAATTATTCAATTATCCACCTGTAGCTGCATCAAATAATGCACATTCACATTTATCACGTTCACCACAATATGGACAAACACATACACATTTTTCAATAGAATTACCACAATCCACACAAATAGCAAATTCTTCTTCTTCAATTTTTGAAGACATAGTAATGATACAAAGAAATCGTATAAATGGTTTGAGATAAATCTGAAGACTAGTGAAAGAAAAAATTTTACTTACAAGAACTTTACATGATTTTGCATTAAAAGGATTAAAAAAGAAATTTCAAGTTGAAATCCATACAGGAAAAATACCAATGCCTCAAAAGACATTAAAATCTAAAATTAAAGAAATGGATGGCTTAATCTGTTTTCCATATGATAAAATAGATAAAGAAATAATTCAATCAGCAAAAAAGCTCAAAGCAATCAGCACATACAGTGTAGGATATGATCATATAGATACACAGTTTGCAAAAGAAAATAAAATTAGAGTTGGATATACACCAGAAGTTTTAACAGATGCAACAGCAGATATGGCATTTGCGTTATTACTTGATTCATTGAGAAGAATTTCGGAAGGAGATAGAATTATCAGAAAAAGACAATGGAAACAAATCTACGGGGCATATGATTATGTAGGATTGGATCTTCAGGGAAAAACTTTAGGCATAATGGGTTTAGGTAGAATTGGAAAAACACTTGCTAAAAGAGCAAAGGCATTTGATATGAAAATCATATACCACAATAGAAAACAAATTTCCAAAACTGAGGAAAAAAAAATAGGAGTAAAATATACTACATTTGAGAAATTAATTTCTCAAAGCGACATTATATCAATTCATGTACCACATACAAAACAAACTAACGGAATATTCAATATGAAAATTTTTAGAAAAATGAAAAATACAGCGTTTCTGATAAATACATCACGAGGTAAAGTAGTAAATGAAAAAGATCTCGCAGTGGCATTGAAACAAAAAATTATTGCAGGTGCAGGATTAGATGTATTTGAGACAGAGCCCATAAAGAAAAACCATCCATTTCTCAAATTAGAAAATATAGTATTGGCACCACATGTAGGGAGCTCTACAAAAGAAACTAGAGTCGAAATGGCAAAAATTACTATGAAAAACCTGATTCTAGGAATAAAGGGTAAAAAACCAATTTATTCCATAGGATATTAATTATCACGCGTAAATTAGAGTTCAACAAAATGTTGAGTTTTTATATTGAAATTATGAAATAGTATCAAGTTGAAAAAATTCAAACATACTAACGAAGAATTAGAATTAGCAAAAATAAAAACTGAAAAAGACAAAAAGAAAAAAGAATTAGAAAACTGATACTTTTTTGCTTGTCTTTTTCAGACAAGATTTTTTTTTAAAATTTAATTTTAGAAGAATATTTCTGATGTAATGAATCATAAAGTTCTTTTCTTGAAGAAACCAAATTTTTTGATTCATCATACATTTTTGTAAAAAATGCAGCAATTACACGCTCATTAGTTTTATCAAAAAACCTTACACTAAAACTAATTTTATCAGGCTTTTGTTCTTGAATAAATTCTGCTGAATCAACCATCTCAGAATTGATGTGCATATGTGCAGGGCCATCATTATCACCAATTGTAATCCATTTTTCTTTTTGTCTAATACTAAGAGAATTACTACGAATTTCGCAGGTTGCACCGATATTTTTTGTAATTATTAATACATCATCAATTTTGATTATATCAGATAATAGTTCAAAAAGCAATAATCAATTAAGAAGAGCGAATTATTAGAATTTTTTCATGTCAATTTGAACAAAATCATCAGAATCACCATGAACACAGTCAGTTCCAATTGTTTTTACAGGAGTAAAACTAATTTTTCCATTTTGTATTTTACCCTCATTTTGTAAAATCCCAAGCTTGCCAGATACGATAGAACGATGTTTCTGGCAGGTTAATCCAAACATGTATTCATCTTTACCATCAACAATAGATACAATAAATTCTGGGGGGTTGACACATTGTTTTCCCTCTTCTGTAACTGAGCATTTATCAGGCATCATAACAAAATTAAAAAATATATCAGATATTAATCTTGAGTGATATTAATTTAATATCGCATAGTACAAATTAAAATTAATGAAAGACAGTTTTGACGTAATAATAATTGGAGGTGGAATACTAGGAACTTCTCTTTCATATTTTCTATCATTTCTAAATAAATCAAAAAAAATTGCAGTTATAGAACAGGAACATAGTGTTGCACAGCATACGAGTAGTAGAAATACTGGAAAAGTTCATGCACCATATCTATACAACCCTGAAAAGAAAAAATTATTTGCTAAAACAGCATTTTATGGATATGATATGTGGGAACAGTATTGTAAATTAAAAAATATTTCATTTAAAAAAGATGGAGTAATCGAAGTTGCAATAAATCAAAAAGATGTCAATGTTCTTGAAAAATATTGTAAATGGGGGAAACAAAATGGTTTGAAAGATAATGATATTGAATTAATGGGTAAGGAGGAATTAAAAAAAATAGAACCTCAAATAAAATGTGAATCAGCATTATATGTTCACAAGGATGCGTCAACGGATTATTCATTGTGTACAAGTGCAATAATGCAGGATAGTAAAAGAAACAATACAAAATTTCTCGTAAATACAAGAGTTACAAAAATTAAAAAAAGTGAAAATGGGTGGACTCTAACATTAAATAAAAAAAATGAAATTCATACAAAATTTCTAATAAATGCTGCAGGTGGAGAATCCATAAACATTGCACATGAATTAGATACGGCTAAAAATTTAACAGACGTTCATTTTAGAGGAGAATATTGGAAAGTTCCAAAAGAATACAACAATTTAACAAAAAAAAGCGTGTATTCTGTTCCTGAATTTACAGAATATCCATTTTTAGATCCTCACTGGATTATGAAAGTGGATGGCAGTTGCGAGATCGGACCAAACGCAGTTCCGGTATTCAGTCCATACGGATATAGTAAATCTGAAAACATAAAAAAATTCATTCCAAAAACAATTGAAATGTTAGGATCAGGTGCAAGAAAAACAATTTTTGATAAACAATTTCAAAAACTTGTAATGACAGAAATACAATCATCGATGTCAAAATCAGTAATGGTAAACAGGGTTAAGAAATTTTTACCAATAATAAATGAGAATAAAATTACACAAAAAGGGACTGCAGGTATTAGATCATCAGTTATTGATAAAGATGGAAAATTTATGCCGGATGTTATTTTACTTCAAGGCGACATGTCATTTCATATTTTAAATTATAATTCACCAGGAGCTACAGGAGCACTACCATTTTCAGCACATGTCATAAATCAGTTACACAAAACAGGTCTATTTGAAAATGAAAATATGGAAGCACAGTGCGGACCTTGGAAATTCAATGAGATCATAGAAAAGTTAGATGTATGAAATGGCGCCGAGAGGGAGATTTGAACTCCCGTTCCCTTGCGAGAACGCGCTTTATGGTTAAACAATTTCCAGGCGCGCGCCCTACCAGGCTAGGCGACCTCGGCAGAAGTCTTGCGACAATTCTATTTCATAAAATGTGATTATAAATTGTATCATTCGTAGATAGAAAACTACTTCCAAATGCTCACAGTAGTTGATTTTTCAACAGTATTTCCATCTGAATCAATTCCTTGTACAGATATTTTGTAAACACCATCAGATACAAGTTGGCCATTGTTTTTAATTTGATCCCATGAAAGAATCACTTCACCCATAGGAGCAAGAGTAAAAGATACGGGAGGATAGACAGGAGAATAAATTAGAATTCCAAACAAACCAGTGATTTTCAAATCACATGATGAATTCAAAAAAGTTAACGTGTTAGTTCCAGAATTGATAATTTTGATTTCTATCAACTCATCTTGTTTAAAATCAAATTTTTCAGTAACTATAGAAATAGAAGAACCATCAACAATAACTAATTGATTATTAGTTTTATAATCAATTGTGTAAATACCAATTCCAAATCCAGCAATTATACCAACAACAATAAAAATAATGAGACTTTTTGCTAACAATTCTTAGAAAATAAATTTAGGATGTTTTAATCCTTTGGAGGAATAACTTTTGTTCTCCATTTTTTCGGATAAGTGTTTGGAGCCATAATTATTCTCTTTGTAACAAATGCATATCCCTTAACGGCATCACGAATTTCTTCTTCGCTCATGGTTGCTTCAGCTAATGCAACAGCTTCACCTTTTTGTGTATAAATTGCAACGATATCGCCTACTTTCAAATTGGACGATATTTTTAAAACTCCAGGGATTGCAAGTTGAGCACCATGGCACATTGCATCTACTGCAGAGTCACGAATCATTACAGATTTTAATTCACTTAGTGCACGTTCAACAGGCATTATCATTTGCATTAATTTAGTATCATCTTTTTTTTCTTCCCAAATAGCAAATGCGTCAGCTAATTCATGTAAAGTTACTAAACCATCTTTTTCATGAAATTGATCAACTCTACTTCTTCTAAGTTCAATCATAGTCCCACCAGGTCCCAAAACCTCACCAATATCATAATATAATTTTCTAATGTATGTTCCAGCTTCACATAAAATTCTAGTTAAGAGTAGCCTTTCTTTTTGTTCAATAATTTCAAATTCATAGATAGTCCTGGTTCTTGTTTGTCTAACAACTGCAGAACGTTGTGGAGGTTTTTGAAAAATTTCGCCAGTAAACATTTCAACAATACTAGCAAGTTTTTCTTTAGACGGTAATGAATGGATTCTACCCAACGCATGATATTCTTTTGGACCTAAAAGCAAAACACCTAAAGCTTTAGTTGCCTCACCTAAGCCTAAAGGTAAAACGCCTGAAACTTGAGGATCCAAAGTTCCACTATGACCAATCTTTTCAAGTTTCAAAATACGTTTTGTCCAGGCTACAGTTTCATGACTGGTAGGTCCAGGAGGTTTATCTAAAAGAATAATTCCGTTATCCAGGAGTTGCTCAATAGTTCTTTTATCATAGTAAACACCATAAGCATCATCAGTAATATCCTGATCAATTTCAATTAGATTTTCAAGTTGTTTTAAAGTCATATCAGTTTTCTCACAGTTTCAGCAGTAACATCAATTACTTGATTTGCATTAAGATTATCAGTGTTTATAATCACATCAAATACATCCTTATCTTCACCAAAACTAAAACCATAAAGTTTTTTGTATAATGTCTTATTTTTATCAAATCTAGTTTTTGTAATTTGATATGCATTTTCAGAACTCATGTTATCTCTAGATTGCATTCTCTGCGTGCTACTTTCATGAGAAGCATCCAACCATATCTTTACACCAGTATCAATCAACCATGGTAATGTATAACTTGTAATTACCATACCACCTTGGTTGAAAATACTGGTTAATTTTTTATCTAAATTTTTATCAAATTCAGAATTTTGTTCACGTTGACTCAGAAATTTCATTCCTTCTTCAGTATCCCACCAATCATCACCATCTGAGTTGAATCCATGCTCCTTAGCCATTTCTTTTAAAACATCTCCACCGCTAAGATATTGTAAATTAAATTCTTTAGCTAGTCCTTTAGCGACAGTTGTTTTTCCAACTGCAGGAGGACCAGATATAACAATAGATGATGTCAACCTAGATCCATTGAAGTTTTAGTAAGTCTCATGATAATTCCACTAAATGCAATAGAAGAAAGGAAATACCAAGCCCAAAGCATCAAATGGTTTTCCTTACCAAAACACACGTTTGTTGCATCTAAAGCTTGCTCTGCAGTACAAGTTAGTTGGAACATATCTCCGGGAATTACATTAAGTGAGATTGGAGAAATAGCTACAGTGTATGTAAAGAGAGCTGGCAGTACAAGATAAAATATTAGAATTAGAGGTACAAAGGTAATCATCATTGGTCGCATGTTCATTTGCATCATCTCCATAGACATTTTGTTCATGTACGAAGATTTTTTGCTTAACTCTGCAGATTTTGCAGTATCCTTAGCTCTCATTGCAGTCATTCTTTCTTTTTGCCATGCTTTGGTTTCCCTCATAATTCGTTTTAGTTTTGTTTGATCAACCATTTTTTTTCTAACTGCAGAATTGAAAATGTTAAGTAAAATACCAAATCCAGATACAGCAAACATAGTAACAATCAGACCCTTTACCATAGGATCATCACTGCCAAGTGCTTGTCTACCTTCACCACCTAGAAAGTCAGGTAGTTGTAGAAATGCAGAGTCAATAAAGAGTAGAATAAAGTTAAAATCCATATTTACAGTCCTATTGCCTTGATAATCTTATCAGCTGTTTCATCAATTTTTCCCTCACCATTAAGAACAAGTCTGAGAGGAGAGCCAGTAATTACAGCACATGCAGACATCATACCAGATTGAACATCTAGCTCCTTCTTAATGTTAGCGAGTGTTATTTTATCTCTATTTCGAGTGTCATCTTTCATTCTTCTATTGTA
>JACNFV010000029.1 GCA_014384445.1 Candidatus Nitrosopumilus sp.
ATGTTATTTTAAAAGGTTAAGATGATTATGGTATTTACATAATATTTTGTGGAGTCATAATGTTTGATAATGCATAGTATATCGGTAAAATTAGAATTGTTTTGTGTGAAATCACGTTCAAATTTTGATTTAATCATGACCTGTTCCCTTTTGGGAACACTTCGTTATATTCAGTATAGAGGTATTGAAATCATCTAATGTCTTATCTAACTAAACAGAGGACACTTGAAACATTTCACAGTTTAACGAAAAATGAAGCTACAAGAAGAAATCAACAAAGTGTTTTAAGACATTTTGAGAGATTTTGTTTAAAACAGTTTGACAGATCAATGGAAACGGTCATTGAGGATTTAATTTTAGTATCAAAAACAGATTCACAAAAAATAGAAGATTTATTCCAAGAATACATTTCAAATGGATTCAATGAAACTAATTCTGCAAGAACGATAAGAACTCATTATTCTATCATTACAACTTATTTGAAATATAGAAAAGTTGCAATAGATAAGGATGATTTGAAAACTGTTCTATCTTTTCCAAGAGTCTCTTATGAAGAATTAGTGCCAATGAATAGAGAAATTATTAGAAAATTCATTGATTTTGCCAGTCCTACTGAAAAGGCAAAATTATTGATTCAGGCTTCTAGTGGATTAAGAAATCAAGAAGTGTGTGGATTAAGGAAAAAAGACATTCAAACAGATACGATAAGATGGACTATTCATGTTAGTTCAAAGCTTGGTAAGGGGTCTAAAGCAAGAATCACTTTTCTTAGTAATGAAACTAGGCGATTTCTAGAGCCATTGATCAAGGAATTACACCCTGATGATATGATATTTGTCAATAACAATACAACTTTGTATAGTTCAAAACAATACGAACTCAAGAAATTTGAAAGGTTAAGGGAAAGAGTTGGATTAACTGAAAAATACGAATCGTCTAACAAGAGCAAGTATTCTACTCATAGTTTTAGAGCATTTTTTGTCACAAATGCAGAAAAAGTTCATGATGGTTTTGGTCATGCATTAGCTGGTCATTCTAGGTATATGCAACAGTATGAGAGATACACATTAGAGGAAAAATTGAATTTTTATCTAGATATTGAACCTAGTTTATCGATTTATGATAATGTTGATTCAATTAGTAAAGATACAAGAATTTCTAATTTACAAAAACAAGTTGATTCAATGAAATCAATGATTGATGAATTAAGTGGTAGGTTAGAATCTAACCAAATACTAAAGCCATAACAATTCCAAGAAAAACAAATGCAATTACTATTTTAATAATTGAACCACCTGAAATCATATGATTCATAGGTCATTTCCGATATATTTGTGTCATGGTTGTAAATGAGTTTAATGATGTAAATCAAGACCTCTAAGTGTCATTTGATGTGTAAACAACATACTTTCCAATGCTTTTTGATGAGCTTCTCGTCTACCTACAAACTCTCTTAGTTTCATCACAATATCTGAATAAGTTTTAACACAAAGTTCCTGATCATAATCGGCTTGTTTGAGTTTGCCTTTTGGTATTTGGTTTAGTGTTTTGTAATATGTGAGTAGAAAAGAGACTTGATGAATGTGAGATAATTGTAGACTAATGTTTGTCATAACCCCTCTAGCCTTTTCACTTTGAATTTCAAATGATAGAGAATTACCACCTTGTTCTAACTTTTTTTCTTTGACATCTTTGAAAAGTGGTTTTTTGAGTTGTTTCATTAGGTGTTGAACCAATTGATTAGTTCCTTTAAGGTAGGTTTCAAGATGATTATGCAGTTCATCATAAGAAGTTGTTTCAAGAGAATACTCGTAAGGAATATTTTTTTTATTTATCTTGATTAGTCCTAACGGATTGGTATCTGTTTTTTCATATTGTTTTATAATTCCCTGTAAATTTTCTTTCTTACACTCAAGTGCCCTCATCATTCCGAGCATTGTAATTGTTTGATTACCTGAAAGAAGATCAAATAATTGATTTTCAAGTTCAAGTTTACTTTTTCTCATAACCTGTTCCCTCAAGGGAACACTTGTCTATAAACTTCATAATGATATTGAGAATATGCAAAAATCAACAATTGCACTAAGCATTGAGACAAAGAATCGCCTAAAATCAGTCGGGGTCAAGGATCAAAGCTATGATGAGTTAGTAAATGTGATTCTAGACAGGCAGGAATATGGGGATAATCAATGACATCTTCTTTTTGTTTAATCTGTGATAAAGAAATCTCAAAACATGAGGATTCAGAATTAATCCAATGTTCTAGAAAATTATGTGAGGTGTCAAATAATTAATTGATAGTTTGGGGATTGATTTTGAGACCATACCCAAACCATTGACACAAAGAATATGTCTAATTTATCAAATCATAATCATGTATTAAAATGTCATCTTAGACGATATAATAATTATAATCTAAATCTTGAACATGACTTTTCCCTTGTTCTAACTAAAACAAGATACTCTTGTGTTGTTGCGTGTAATGATTATCCAAGATGTCTTGAAACTAAAACCATATTTGGATTACGTGATTAATTTTGTATCCTGCTTATTCGCAAACTATCCTTGAAGAACCACAAACAAGTTATCAAAACTATGTGCAACAAGCAAAAGAATCGCCACATTGGAAACAAGTAGAATTTGATGGATTTACTTTACCAGCTCAAGGATTATCAAAATCATATTGTAATAAATGGATTTCATACGGTTGTGATAATATCAAACAGCACCCAAGAAATCAACACTATGCAGAACATACTTTGAAAACTTGTAAGGTTTCATCATGTCCATTATGTTTTGAATCTTGGATAGGTCGTCAAGGAAATAGAAGCACTAAGAGATTATCCAAATTCTTAGAGAAAAGACGATTCAATTTTAGGCATATTGTCCTCTCTCCACCCCCTGATCAAGTGGTAAACCATACCTATGCAGGTCTAAAGACATGGCTTCAAACTGCTTTGAAAGTTGCAAATATTCAAACTGCTATGGTAATTTTCCACCCATTTAGATTCCAAGATAAGAAAAAATCTATGCCTTATGTTAGTCCTCATTTTCATTTGTTAGTTTATGGACACGTTACAAACACTACTGAATTTTACAATAAGACCAAATGGAATATTAAAAATCTAGGCGATTTGAAAACGGATAAAGATATTTTCACTTGCACACGTTATCTTCTATCTCATGCAGGTGTAAAGAAAGGAACGCATACAGTCAGGTATCTAGGGGATATATCATATAGGAAACTAAAAGTCGAAAAAGAGGGATTAATCCCACATTGTCCATACTGTTTTCTTCCTTTGAAGATATTTTCAATCAATTTTGATTCAAAACATGAACCAC
>JACNFV010000121.1 GCA_014384445.1 Candidatus Nitrosopumilus sp.
GCATTGCTAAGGCCATTAAAATTGGTGTTTTGGAACCAAATCCTACAGTAAGTACTGTTGAAATTGGAGTATCATCTATTCCATTTGCAAGTTTTCCTAATGTGTTTGCAGTAGCTGGATACACAATAATTAGATCTGATCTCTTATAATCTGCGATATTGATATGCTCTAATTTACCAGTTAATTTTGTAATAACATCATTTCCTGTTGCCCATTTCATATAATCAGGCTGAATCATTTTTGTTGAGGCTCTACTCATTACACACGTAACTTTTGCTCCATGCCTCATTAGTAATCTTGCAAGTTCAATTGATTTGTATGCTGCAACGCTTCCAGCAACACACAATACAATTTTCTTACCCGAAAGTTCTGTTCCCTTTGATTCTACTATGTCTAATGATGGATGTTGTAATTCTCTTTTAGACAATTTCTTTCCTCAGTTTATTATATTCAGATTCATCCATTTGAAATTCATTTCCTTCTGCTGGAAAACTTTCTTCTTTAACTTCTGTTACGTATAATTTTACTGCATTTCTTATTTCTTCAGATAAAGATAGGTATCTTTTTGCAAATTTTGGTTTTATTTTTTCAAATAATCCTAGCATATCATGAACAACTAAAACTTGTCCATCACAATCTTTCCCTGAACCAATTCCTATTGTCGGTACAGTAATTTTTTCTGTTATTATTTTTGCAACTTGACTTGTAACCATCTCTAAAACTATGCTAAATACGCCTGCTTCTGTTATTATTTTTGAATCATTGATCAACTCAATTGCATCTTCTCTTGTTTTTCCTTGTACTGTGTATTTCTCTGCAGTTTGTGGTAATAATCCTAAGTGACCCATAACATGTATTCCTGCTTCTGTTATGGCTGTTATTATTTTTGCAATTTCTTTCCCCCCTTCTAATTTTACTGCATCAGCACCTGCTTGAATTAGTTTTAATGAATTTGCAACTGCATCTTCCTTTGTTTGGTAGGAATTAATTGGCAGATCTGATACAATCAATGAATCTTTCCTTGCATTTTTTACAGCAGTTGTAAATCTAATCATATCTTCCATTGTCACTGAAGTAGTATCTTTGTATCCTAACATTACCATACCTGCACTATCCCCTACAAGAATTACATCAACTTGATCACATAGTGTTACCATTGTAGAATCATATCCTGTTAAAACCGTAATTTTTTCCTTTCCTTTCATTTCTGTAATATCTTTGATAGTTTTATGCATTTTTTGCTCTCTTTTCTAAATTTTTTCTAATTTCTAAAATTGACACTTTAAGATTTTTTTTATTATTATATGTTGAAGATTTTTTTAATTCCTTATTTGATTCAGTTACAAGCAACTTCATAGCACGTGTTACATTATCTACTATTGTAATATCTGCAGTTTTCGCAGTTCTAGATAGTGGATTTAAATCAAATGTAATGATTTTCTTTTTTGCTTTTTTTAAGGCAATTGTTCTATCACCATCTTCTAAAGGAACTAAAACAACATCTGCTGAAAATATTCCATTTTTATCTACAATTCTTCTTGCACTATCAATTCCTAATAATTTTGTGGATGTTTTTTTATTCAATCCAAAAATTTCTTTTGCACCTGATTTCTTTAAAATTTTAGTAATTGCTTTTTTACGTTTTTCACTGGAATAAAATAAATTAACTTCAATTTTTGAATCTGTATTTTTTGCTAATTGAATTATTTCTTTAGGACATAAAGCTGCAAAATTACCATTTACTGAAATTACCGAGTTTTTTGCATTTTTTAGCATAAATGCTGCAGCTTTTATTGCCTGCTTAGCCGATTTTGAGGTTTTTTCACCTATGAGATAATCAAAAGCTTCCCCTCTACCATGAGCCAAAAGCCCCTCTTTAGCAACTAAATTATTATCAAATCCATTAACTAATTTTTCACGAATTAAAAGAGAATTTAATCTTGGATGTGATTTAGGAATTATAGTCATATTTTTTCATTAATTATGAAGAACTCTTGCTCCTATTTCATCTAATTCTGATTTTATAATTATTCCATCAGAGTATTTTTCCAAAATTTCTAAAACCTTATTTTCATTTTCTTTTGGAATCATTGAAAAAATTGTTTCACCAAATAATGCAATTCCACATTTAATATTATTTTTAGATAATTCATTGACTACTTTTTGCATCCTTGGTGTCATAACATCTACATATTTTGCAAATTCTAAAGACATTTCTTGAAAATGTTCATAATTTTTTGATTCTAATAATTTATTTACCATTTTTCCTCCAAGACCATTAATTTGTGGCAATCTTTCTTTGATGAATTTACTTGTTGAAATTGGAGAAAAACATATCATAATTATAGAAATTTTATTTAAAGTAATATTTTGGACATGACCAATACCTGGTGCTCCTGGTTTATCTCTAATTTCAAATCCACCATAATATGATGCTAAAACATCTCCTAATCCTGTTTTACATTCTATTTCAACATCATGTGCTATTTGTGCAACTTTAATTTTAGATAATTTACATTCTAATGCATCATTTAATGCAATAGCTAATGATAATGCAACTGCTGCACTTGAACCAAATCCATATCCGACTGGGACGTCAATTTGATGTATAATATTTACAAATTTTTCTTTTGTAGGAAATTTACTGAGAACTACTTCTGAGACCCTCATATCTCCTGATTCAAACCCGTTTACTTTGATTGTAAAATTTGAAATATCATGTTTTGTTTTGTTTCTAATTGTAACTGTAGTTTTGACACCTTTCTGTATGGAAAATCCTGCACCTAACGAACCTAGTTCTTTTGAATTCTCTTTGTCTAATTCGGCTTTGAAAAAACCTGTAATGTGTGCTGGACAAAATGCTGTTGTCATTATGATCAAATTTCATATATTTGGAAAATATTAATACTTGGCTTAAATAATATAAACTAGTATAAATTGACTACATTCACACGACGCCTACAAAAGATTGGAAGCAGTATTCTTGTTTCGCTTCCAAAAGAATGGATTGATGCAAATAATCTGAAGAAAAGCAATCAAGTTGAAATTGAAACAAATCAAAATAACCTATCAATTAGAACGCAACTAAACAAGAGACCCTCAAAAGAAGTTGTAATTTCATATCCGTTATCAAAAGGTGAGGGTATTGTACCAACAATAACTGGAGCATATCTTTTAGGATTTGACATAATTAGGATTGTTGGAAAGTCTTCTATTTCAATTACTGATAGAGAAAGTGTTCGTGGTTCTATGAGGAAATTAGTTGGACTAGAAATTATTGATGAAGATGCAGCAAATATTTCTGTTCAGTTTTTACTTGATGAGA
>JACNFV010000161.1 GCA_014384445.1 Candidatus Nitrosopumilus sp.
GGTAATTGTTGAAGAGGTAATTGTTGAAGAGGTAATTGTTGAAGAGGTAATTGTTGAAGAGGTAATTGTTAATGACGTGCATGGCAATGAATGTGGTCCTGGAACTCTTCTTGAAAATAATATTTGTATTTTAGATCAAAGATGTGGCCCTGGAACTATTTTGGAAGGTGATGCATGTGTTCTTGATTCTACTCCTGTGAAATCCTCGTCTGCAGGAAATTTCCGAGAACTAATCATGAGTGTTTCAACTGCTTTGGGAATTGCAGGAATTATTGGTGTTATCCTCGCACTGATTGCAAGAGCTAATAAAAATAAAAATTAGTTACAACTTAATTCTTTATTTTTCATAATTTGATCTAATTCAAATCCTGACATTTGTACTGTGTTTGAATATGGGATTATGCCCATAATTGGAGTTTGAATTGTCACTAATACTATGAACTTGTTAGGATCTACTCTAATTGCACCTCCGCCAAACTCATAATCCAATGTCATGAACATATGTTGAGTTGATTGAAATTCTTCAGTTGAAAAATTTCCATTTTCCACAATCGATGATTTTGGAGCAATAGTTAGTGAATTAGTTTCAAATTCACCTATGTTTTTTTCATCATAAAATGTTATTATTTTAAATTCTTGAAAACTTGTGGGAAGTGGCATTGGATTACAAAATTCAACTTCTCCGTTATTTGACATTTCAAAAAATGAAAACTCCTCTTCACTGCTCCAATTATACTCTAATTGATTAGCTCCGATAATATTTAATCCTGAATATGCAAATGGGGTAACGATGGCAATTATTGCAACAAATGTAATTACTGAATATTTATTCATATTCCCTTCTGTCCTTCTATTGGAAATGAAATAATTTTTTCATCTATTAGATATTGTAAATTTTGAACAAACATTTTATCTGATATTATCCCCATCACCCACCCTTTTGCAATGCTCTTGACCCATTCTGGAATATTTAATTTATCTATGTTTTTTTCTGTAAATTCAAATGGTATGGTGATTAATTTTTTATCCACAATATTCTGAAACCCACTAATTAACATCCCATCTGTAAATTCTCCATTTATCCATTTTACTACAACTGGTTGCATTGCTTCAGAAATACACATGTTATTTGAATCTATTAAATTAAATTCCGCTGAAGTCTCTATTCCTAAATACTGAACGTCAATGAAATACTGGCCTAATGGAAAGATGTCTTTTTCAAATGCATGTAGGGATGGAATGGGATTCAATAATTTTCCTATTGGGATTGGTATGGCGCTACTTGATCCACCTGCACCGTCTCTAATATGAATAATTGCTGGGTCCCCTGTAATTTCTGAAACCTTAATTGAATAAACTAATTTTTCACAATAGGTGTACGTTGTTTTTTCCATAATTATTGAAATTTCTGGTTCGGCATATGCTGATGTAATTATGCCTGTACTTCCGATTAATATCACAAAAAATATAATTTTCCCCAATTTCATAAGTTTAAAATTTTACTTGATCAATAAAAATCTGAAATTTTTACTCAGGAATCTTTTTCAATCCCTTTATTTGATTTAGATTATCGCGTTTTCTGCGGAAGCATACCTTTGAGTTGATGGTTATGCGTCATTCAGAGAGATTTTCATTGATTAGAATAATTGATTGTTTTTTGTATATTCTAAAGTTTACTGCTAGATTATGAATAAAGACTCTGAAATCAGTTATTAAAGGGGATTTTTTATTCTTGATATGCCTAGTTATCAAGATCAAACATGGATCAGACTCTGGAAAGAAAATGCACCAGAGTTACGTGAACGTGTAATTCGGTGGCGTAAACAAAATGCGATTCTTCGTATTGACAGACCAAGTAGAATAGACAGGGCTAGAAGATTGGGCTACAAAGCAAAACAAGGAATTGTTGTTGTCAGAATGAGAGTTGGAACTGGTGGTATGAGAAAACAAAGACCAACCGGTGGTAGAAGACCAAAACATCTTGGTGTTCTTAGAATTAAAGCTGATGATGATATGAAAACTGTTGCAGAAAGAAGAGTTCTTGAGCGTTATCCTAACATGAAACTTTTAGGTTCTTACTATATCTATAAAGATGGAAAACACTATTGGTTTGAAGTTATTTTGGCAGATCCAGATCATCCTAGAATTGCTCAGGATAAGGAATTAAACAAACGAATACCAAGATCTGCATAGATTGAAGTCTGTCGTTTTTATTTTGGTTGCATTATTTTTTGTAGTTACTCCTGTATCTGGACAATCACTATCTGATGCAACTGGTCTTATCAATAGACTTGATGTTCAAACTTCTGGTTATGCATTTGAAATAAAATTAACTTCCAATTTTGATCTTACTGATTATACATTTGACAAAGATGAAAAACAAATTACTCTTTATTTTGATAGTGCATTGGAAAATAACTTGGCTGAAATAATCATACCTCAAGATCTTTTGAGTGGGAATTTCATGTTTTATCTAAATGATCAAGAATTTTTACCTCGAGTTGAATCTAATGAAAAAATTAGTTTCATCACTCTAAATTTTACTGGTTCTGGAAGTAACGTTATGAGAATTATTGGCTCTGAATATCTTGTTGGTTTAGATCCGATTATCTCTAATGACACTTTACCTGTGGACTCTGAATCTATTTTTGATGATTATTTTGTCTGGCTAGTTCTGGGTTCTGCTTTGATTGTTATAGTTCCATGTATTGTAATTATAGTCAGAAAAATGAAAAAATAATTTAATCTTCACTTAGTAATTTCTTTATCATTCCATCAATGTGGCCTGTTTGACCAAATGACACATCTCTTAGAATTCCTTTTCTATCTACTAGGATTGCTGATGGTGTACCTTGCAGTGAAAAATTCTCAAATGTTTCAGCAGAGTATTCTTTTGATCTCATGTGATCTTTTACTCTTTGGATTATGTCCTTTCTATAATCTTCTGGTTTTGAATCAAAATCTGGAATTTGTGGATAAATGAATTCTAGTATTTTTTCTTGAGTTATTTCATCTGAACTTTTTGTTAAATTATCCATTCCCAATGGAAATGGAATTTTAAAAGATAATCTATTTCCTTCTTGCAATTGACCGTACTGTGCTAATGCACTTTTTGTTTCACCTACTACTTCGCCTGTCTCTACAAGCATTTTCAAATTATCTAAATTATTTTTATCAAAATCTTCAAATGCTGTTGCAAGACCTAACACTCTTACCCCTTCGTCCTTATATTTTTCATAAATTTTAATTGCATCTGGAATTGCACCCATAAAACATCCTGGACAATTTACTTGAAATACTTCTAATAATAC
>JACNFV010000025.1 GCA_014384445.1 Candidatus Nitrosopumilus sp.
TGGCTTCTCAAGCCAAAGACTCGGGTTCAAATCCCGATGGGAGCACTTTAATTTTGGGGTAAAGACAAAGGGGTTCCATTTGACACTTGGTGAAAACTATATGCAGTAGGAATGTCCTGTGACTTTATGACCTTTAATTATACAGTAAAGACTCAAAAAAACATTAAGGATGTAATTTCAGAAATTACTGACAAACTTTCAGAGATAAAATTTGGCGTCTTGGGAACATTGGACTTTAAGGAAATTTTTGCAAAAAAAGGAATAGACTATCCCCATCAATACAAATTGTTAGAAGTTTGTAACCCGCAAGCTGCAAAACAGGCCCTTGACTCTGATCCAAACATTGGATTGTTACTTCCGTGCACTATTGCTGTATATGAGCAAAATGAAGAAAATTTTATCAGTTTGGCAAAACCCACTGAATTGCTTTCAGTTGCATCAAATGTAGAGTTGGAATCTATGGGAAAGGAAATTGAAGCTAAATTGATCCAGATCATTGATCAAATAAAATAACGTAAAGATTTATGAACTTCATAAATCTTTTTTTTAAAATATGGTTCTGAGTATCAGTCTTGTCAACAAATTGGTATTTTTGTTTATTATTACTACTTTGGTGCCAATTTTAATTTCAGGCTATATTACATTTGAGACTTCAAAGAACACTCTTGAAAATGAAACACTAGACAAACTTGAAACAATTTCTGAATTGAAAACTCAAAGAATTACTGAAAATTTTCAGGTCATCAAAGATGATATGATTGCAGTAGCCTCTTATCCTGACATAAAAAAACACTTTCCTATACTCAAATCTCATTTTGGGGATTGGAATCATCCTGAATATTTGGAATCCAAAAAAATCCTCAATGTTCAACTACAGAAATTTGAAAAAGCAAAGAGCATGGTTATTGATATTATGTTGATTAACGAAGACGGAAAAATTGTTTATAATACAAATCCTGATCATGGTTCAAAAGAATTGGGATTATTATTGCCTGATCCTGATCAAAAGGCATTCACCGAAGGGCAAAAAGGAACTTACATTGCTCAAATGTTTAAAAACTATCTAGAAAACTTTGAGCCTTACATGTTGTTGTCTACTCCTGTTCATGATGATGATGGAACTTATTTGGGTTTGATGACATTTGAGCTTAATATGGACCAAGTATTTTCAATTGTAGCTGATCCTTCTGGATTGGGAAAATCTGGTGAAAATATTATTGCCACAAAAACTGATAACGGAATATTGTTTTTGAGCCCTCTAAAAAGTAATCCTGATGCTATTTTGAACAAAGAAATTGAATTTGATTCCTCACTTGCAACTGCAATGCAACATGCAGTTAAAGGAGAAAAATTCATGGGCACATCACTTGATTATGATGGCGTTGAAGTAGTTACTGTGGGAACGTATATTCCAATGCTGGATTGGGGGGTGGTTTCAAAGATTGATTCTTCAGAAGCATTTGAATCTGTTGCATACTTGGAACAAATCAACATTTTACTTGCAGTAATATTTACAATCCTAGTTGGACTTGTGGGATTTATTGCATCAAAAAACATTGCAAATCCCATAATCAAACTAAACAAATCTGCAAAATCTGCAACTTCTGGTGATTTCTCCCATACAATAACCCATCATGGTTCAGATGAACTTGCATCCTTTGTTACTTCTTTTAATCTTATGTTGGAGAAACTCAAAATTCATGAAAAACAACAACAAGAGTACCATACTAAACTTGAAAAAATGGTATTTCAATTACAACAACAAGATCAAGCAAAAAGTGAATTTGCATCCATGATTTCTCATGAATTAAAAACTCCTCTTACCCCTATTCTTAGCTGGTCTCAAATGTTACAACAAGGCATTGGGGGCGACTTGTCAGAAAAACAAAGGCACGGATTAGAACAAATAATACTAAACTCTAAAAGACTTCAAAAACTCATTCAAGATATTTTGGATTTGCATAAATTAGAACTAAACCAGTTCTCATACACTACTTCAAAATTTAATGTAAAAGAATTACTAACCCAGGTAGCTGAAGATTTTAGAGACGATAGACAAGAAAATTGTCCAATAAGTGTAGATTCTGAAGAGATTGTGATGACTTCTGATAACCATCGCATTTCACAAATTGTTACTAATTTTGTTACTAATGCACTTGACTTTCTACCTGCAAAAGACCCTCAAATCATTTTGTCTGCAAAGTCTGAGGGCGATTTTGTTAGGATATCTGTAAAAGATAATGGTGTTGGAATATCTGAGAACAATCAAAAAAAATTGTTCAAAAAGTTCTATCAGGTGGACACTTCACGTACACGAAAACATGGTGGCTCTGGACTTGGACTTTCAATATGTGAGGGAATTACAGAAGGCCTTGGTGGGACAATTGGTGTTTCTAGTAAGGTTGGAGATGGCTCTGAATTTTACATCAAAATTCCAAAACTTTTGGTTTTGAACTCAAGTGAATTTTCTCACTCTGAATCAACAAATTGATGATTCTTGTCTATAATGGAAGTGAGGGGATGTAGACAAGTCCCTATCATTTTGTTCTTCGCTGAAAACATAGTCTATTTTGACATATATTCACAAGAAAAAGCAACCAGAATATGCAAAAACCAGTTGTGATTTTTGATTTTGATGGAACTATAGCGAATACTTTGGATTCGATTATTGATATAATGAATAATCTTTCAGACGAATTTGGGTTTAGGAAAATACATGATGAGGATGTAGAATCTCTTCGTGGAAAAAGACCCCGAGAAATTCTAAAACATCTTGGCATATCTTTATTCAAACTGCCTTTTGTAATTAGAAAAACTAGGCGGGAAATTAATTCTCATATTGCACTCTTAACACCTTCGGTAGATTTGCTTCCTGTTCTAAAACTTCTCAAAAAAAATGGCTGTCAGGTAGGAATTGTTACCACCAATATTGAAGAAAATGTAAAAAAATTTCTTCATGCAAATGATTTGGATCAGTTTGATTTCTTTTACACTGCAAAGAAAATCTTTGGTAAAGATAGAATCTTATCCAAAATCATCAAAGACATGAAATTAGAAAAATCAAAAGTCTATTTTATTGGTGATGAAGTACGTGATATTGAAGCAGGAAAAAAGGCAGGAATCAAAACAATTGCTGTTAGTTGGGGATATAACAATAAGGATGCACTTGCCAAAGAGCATCCTGATTATCTGATAGATTCTCCTTTGGAACTTGAAAATATTGTTTTGTCTTAACTAGTTTCATTTTATCCTGCAAGAATAAAGAAAAAAGGCGGCATTACGCCAAACTTACATTGATTGGAGTA